>NZ_JAHCDO010000025.1:0-55463 GCF_050768835.1 Bacillus pfraonensis
GTTTGATTTTGCGAAGATTTGTTAGTTTTGTCCGTTCTTGTTTCAACTTTTTCTTGAGCTTCTTAAGCTTCTCTTGCGTTTGCTTCTCATATCGTTTTTGTAACGCCATTAAACCTGTAAACAATGCCTTTGCTTCTTGCGCCGCACTGTTTGCATAATAATCATTCAATTGATATTTCCGCTTGAGAACGAGATGAAGACTGTCCCTATACAACTTACGGTTCCAACGCTTTTCACGAACAATCGTTTGAAATGCAAAACGTTTTGCATGATTAAATGTTTCGACTGTCTCTGCCAATGCATCTACCATTTCATGCGGTAAATCTATCTTGTAGATCCGTTTCGAAAAATACGCTTTCTTCACCTGTTCTCACCTCTTTTTATTTGATAAGATCATTATGTACCAAAACAAACATACGTTCTACAAAAAAAGAGACGTTTTCTTTAAAAAGAAAAAACCGATTCATCCTCCACCTTCACTTCGTTTAGAGAAGGGGGTCTTCTCGGTTAAAATAATAAAAAAGGACCTGACCACTTCTATGCATGGCTGGATGCTCTCTCCCACTCAAAAGGATGATTTTATACCTTAAACATCCTTTGAACATTATAGGTAAAACGTCGTGTCTCATAAATCTGATTATTAATATGCTATAACAGTCACAATGGAAAGTAGGTGAACAGACTCAATGTGTAGTAATTTTATTTCTACTCCTGCTGAATCCAAAATTGCTCAACCACTTGAACAAGAATTCAGTATTAGTGCAACAATCTACGATGCAGAGGCTTGGGCAGTTGATAGCGATACCTTTTTTCAAGAAATTTGGAAATCTACCCTATTTGCATCTACCTCACAGCCTAATGAGGCGGTCTATCCACTCGGTATTCTTAAGATTATCAACCTCTCTTACGATGCAGTAAAAGTTGTCGCATCAGAAGGATTAAACAGTAGACTCGAGATTACAGTTCCACCGAATTCAGAAGCCATACTTTCTTCCAGTGCTTTATCCGATGTCCAAGCTAGTACAACTGGAAAATCGAGTAGGGTCAACTTTCTCTTTCATCTCTATTTTTCACGCGAACCAGCTAAAGCTGCCCTTATCCCACTACAAAAATAACAAAAAAGGTACCTTACTACTCAATTACTCCGTATTTCCCAATAGGAATCATGTCATAATTACCATAATAGATAAATAAAAGGTACATCACCATTATTGATGATGTACCTTTCATTTTTACAACATAGAAAGTGAATTCTTCTACCTATTCCTTTGACTTTATAAGCTCAACATTATACGTCTCGACATCATTCAACTCTCCTGTATAATACGGATTTTCCCGATACCAAGACTGCCTTAAAAAGTATGCCTGCATATCTTTCGTTTGAAAAATATGCCCATGCCGAGCGTATATTTCATTTCTCGCAATCCGTAATTGTTCTTTTGTTAAGAAATTTAACTCTGCACTTGTTAACTTCCGAATATGACTATCAGGAAAGAAAAATCCGTTATATACATACTTCGTTGTTACTGGTGGTGAATAAGAAGATTTCGGTTGTTCTTCAGATTTTTTTTGAAACGATAATGTATAGTATTGATTTGTTGATATAGGTTCCACCTTTGTTCTCTCTTTTCCGCTTGCGCTCTCTTTTTCTAAATAAATCGAGACGCTCCCATCCGTAGCTACTGGTCCCCACTTAAATTCT
This sequence comes from Bacillus pfraonensis, assembly GCF_050768835.1. Taxonomy (NCBI): domain Bacteria; kingdom Bacillati; phylum Bacillota; class Bacilli; order Caryophanales; family Bacillaceae; genus Bacillus; species Bacillus pfraonensis. The sequence continues at coordinate 1,703 of NZ_JAHCDO010000025.1, forward strand.
TCCCCTGTGAGAGTCGTAATTGGTTTCTGATTGGCATATAATGTCGCTCCCGCTACATTTGTTTGAATCGTGATGTAATGGCCTTTTAATGAAAGATCAACTGTTATATTATTTTGATTTTGCTTCATAAGTACGACCTTTTCTTCACGCTTTAACTTCACATAATCATTTTTAAACTCTGATTGAAACGTTTGAATCCCTGGAAAAAATGGTCCATATTGCTTTTCAAACATTTTATCAGTCGCCTTATCTAACTCTTTTCCATTTATTTTTAACAACGCATCTTTTTCATTTGTAAGAAGCGATGCGTAATACGTTTTTGCTTTCAATTTATATCGATCAAATAGAAATAAGTATTTTCCATCCTTCGTTAATACAAAGTCTACTTTTTCTACATCACTTTGCTTCTTCCTTTGCTGTTGTATAGAAGCTTTTAAATCATTCACATAAGAAGGGGATTCTTTTATATAAGAAAACAACGGGGCTATGCTCTCTTTATCGACTACAAATTGCGGATCATCTGTTATCACAATATCAATGAATTTCTCTGCATTTCTTTCTTGTAAGATCGTAACCATTCTATCAATTTGCGCTTCTGCAGAATAATACTTTGCCCCATACATGTATACCCCGCCAAAGCTGAGAATAACAAGAATGATAACCCCAATCCATATTTTCTTTCCTGTACTCATCTTCCTTCGCATATGGGATGCCTCTTCGTTTCCTCTCCGTTCATATTCAGCTCTTCTCGTTCCACAGCTTTGACAAAATTGCACGCCATCCATTAATTGCAAACCGCATTTTGTACACACGCTCATCCGTTCAGCCATCTTTTTAATAGAAGCCCGAGAAACTTCCTGTTAAGGTATTAATGATTGTTTGGATATAAGACCAAAGGATAATCCAGATCGCAATTGAAATCAAAATATTTGCAATGATTAGTGTGTACACTGGATCTAATCCACCTCGGTCTAACTTTACGATTGAAACAATCATACATACGCTCATCCACGATATAGCAATCCCTAAAAAGAAAGCTGCTAGAAAAATTGTTAAAAAGCTAAATAAAAGTGCGATAACAAGCACAGCGACAACTGGTGTCGATACTGTTCCCCAAATACCTAATGTTTCCAAAAAAGAAAAAGATGATTTCATCAACTTTCCACTTACAAAAACAATAAACCCAGCAAAAAGAACTAAAATTAATAAAAAGAGAAAGACTTTAACAGATTCTCCAAAAAATGAAGGCGCAGGCACTTCAGGTGCGAATCTCGTCGCCACCGACGTAGCCTGACTCATCATTCGATAAAACAGACAAGCAAATAAAAAACAAATAAGAACAAGACTTGTGATCCCATTCCTTACCTCAATATGTCCACTTTTCATAATTGCTGACGGAGCTTTCAATGCATTCTTAAAAAACTGGAAATAGCCACTCGCAAATTGCTTTGCTTGCTCTACCTTTTCATTCGTGCCTGCTGACTGGGTCAACTGCTGTTCTCCCTGTTCTGCACGATGTCCCGCGGCTTGTTCTGTCAGTGCATGCCCGCAATTCCCACAAAATTTAGCTTCGCTTGTATGCTCGGTGTTACATTTTGGACACGTCATCCTATCATCTCCCCCTTAGCATGTATCTTCTAAGTTGCTACAAATTCAATATATGTATAAGGAGAGAAAACATGCCTACAAGAAAAAGCTATCTATTCTATACATTTCCATCGTATTTATTCTAGTAATCTACTAACAAAGTGGTATGATAAACAATATTAAAAAGAATTTCATAAAATACATAGATTGGATGAAGAATATGGAATTAGCATACTCAATTTTTCATATATTCCTTACAAGCTTGATACAATTATTCTCATTACTAGGTGTCATCATTTTAGTTGGTTTTTTATTAGGGTATTTAGAATCTCTTACACGGGCGTATTGGACGAGAGCTTTTGGCAAGAAAGGCTTCCTTTTATCAGCTTGGATTGGTGTCCCTATCCATGAACTTGGTCATGCTGTTATGTGTGTCGTATTCAGACATCAAATTGTCGCAATGCAGCTCTTTCCAACCGATACAAGTAACGGTTATTTAGGTTATGTAAGACACCAATATAATCAAAGAAGTATCTATCAAAGAATAGGAAATTTCTTCATCGGAATTGCTCCTATTTTTTCAGGAATGACCGTCTTAATCCTTTTGATGTATTATTTTGTACCACAATCTTATTCGGTCTTTATGCGTGCTCTTGAAACAAATACGCAAGTTACTTCTATTAATATCGATATGCTGCAAAATATTTTTGTATCATCGATCCTCCTATTAAAAAGTCTTTTTACGATTAGTAACCTTTCTACTCCTTCCTTTTGGATTTTTCTTTTTATCGCGATTTGCATTTCTGCACACATCGCATTAAGTAAACCAGATATAGAAGGTTCATTAGATGGTGTGATTACGATATTTATCGTCTTGTTCTTATTCAATACGGTAGCAGCGTTGTTTCATTATGATAGTAATCAGTTGATAGGTAGTGTAGTGAAATATAATATGTATGTACTTGCTTTTTCGAGCATAGCGATACTATTTTCATGTATCGCTGCATTCATCAGTCTTATTTTCTACAAAATTAAAACAGCTAGTTCGAGATGAACTAGCTGTTTTGCTTAATTTCCCCCTTTATAATTACACTGCTCCACAGGAACCCGTGCATGCCCCTCTTCATCCGTACACCAAGACTGCGACTGAAATGCAAGGAAAATTCCAATCCACTTTTCCTCTTTCTCAAAGTGGATGAATATGCCGCCATCTTGCCACACGCCATCATCATTCTTCCAGTTCTCCACATTTCCTTGGTTCATATGAATATCATGTATGCCGTTACCAGGTTTAAAATGAAAATACCGATCAGGTGTATTATGTTCTGGACCCCATCGTTCTCCAAATGCATAAATAATTGCCTTTTCCTCTATTGCACGCTTTATATAATGTTCGATTTTTTCATTTAAATCATTATTTTGGCCTGGCTTTTCAGGTGGCAATGGAATCATCTGGTTTGAATCAAATAAATTTCCCCTCACATAATCTAGTGCAATCTTCGGCTTATTATTTTTAATTTCAGTAAAACCAAAAGGTATTGTTGGTAAAATCGTAATCGCCTCTGATTTTATATTTTCACTTGCAAAATATAAAACCTCAGATGGATAACTTTGTGATTTCACATTAATAGCAATGCGATAGTCCACTCTATCTTCGTCTTGTAAACGGACTTGGTAATGAGGGGTTTTCCCTTTTCCACTCATAGATTGTACTGCTATACCTTTTAGAACACCGTAGTTTTTTAAGGGCACGGGGATCATCTCCTCTTCACATAATAGAAACGTTTGTTCTTTTATACATTATCCACTGACAAACAAAAATCCTCCTTAAACAGAGGATTTCATTGCAATACATACCATCCGGCAACTTCCACTACTACAATCAACACCGCTCCAAAGATTATAAGCGTTGTCTTCTTTAGTAGTTCATTCTCACGAAACGGGATATTACATAAATAGGCCCCGAGTGTAATCCGTGATGGACATGCGATTGTCGCTACCGATGATGCTGTATTTTGCAGCGTTGTCACATATTGCCACGGAAGCCCTACATTCTGTGCTGTTTGCATTTGTAGTTTAATAAACATCGCATTTGATCCTGCGTTACTTCCCGTTAAAAAACCACCAATTGCACCAATGAACGGAGCAACAAAGACAAATAACGTTCCAAATGTATTTCCCGCTGCTTCTGCTAACAATGTGTGCATACCAGCGGCGCCCATTAGTTCTGAAATGGCAATGAACATTGTCGTTGTAATCGCAAACGGTATCCATTGTTTGATCGTTTGCGATAAAGATTGTTTTATAATAGTAGAAGGAATGCGAAAAAAAATGATAGTAAATAAACATGTAACCCCAAGCCAAAATCCAGGTGAATATAATAATGCTAGTTTGTAAGAGTACGCTGGCAAATCAAGAACAGCATAAGACCCAAGCATATTATGTAGCGATGGAATGAGACGAGAAAGCAAGATACAAACAGTTAAAAATAAATACGGGCTTATAATTTTCACGATAGAAACTTCTCGCTGCGTCGTTGCAGCATGCTCTGATACAAACTCCTCCCCTTGTTTCGTTGTCATTTTAATGATAAGAAAACCAAATGTAATTGTTACAATGGAACTTAAAATCCCTGCTAACTCAACACTTACGTATGCGTTAGAAAGGTAGATTGATATAGAAAATAAAAGAAAAAAGCCCATTCCTTCTTTCCACTTTTGCTTAATTGCTTGCCCACCTCCAACTACATACAAAGAAAGGAAAATAAAGTATGCAAAAAAAGGAATACTGAGTAACGCTGTACTAGTTCCTAAGTTTACTAATGGCATATTGATAAGTTGTGAACCGATAATCGTTCCTGTAGCCATTGCCCCCCATGAACTTGCCAATAAACCGATAAACGATAATAAAACTGCTTGAAACGGTTTATAGCCAAGCGAGAGAAAAATAGGGGCAGCAACCATAAAACCAATTCCGAATCCGCTCACGGATTCAATAAGTGGACAAATCCCAAAACACATTAAGAGCATTTGTAATAATCGATCATGTGTAACTTGTTCGATAAAACGTGCAACTTGGTCGATATACCCCATTTTGTTCATGAGGTGAAATAAAAGAATACCAAAAAACAGAACATAGCCAACAATAAAACAAATTAACCAGCCCTTAATAGTTGCATGCATGATCTCTCCTATTTGCAGTCGAAACATTGGTGTTAGTAAAACGATTCCACCGCATACTGCATAGGAAATTAGCGATGCTTTCAGCGATGTTTGTTTAAAAATAAATAAACAAATAAAAATCATCATGATTGGAATAAGGGCTAACAGTACAGCCATACCATCATCTCATTTCTTATAAGATACAATTGTAACTATTATATAACAGATGTCATAATATTCAATTCATTTCACAACAGTTTTTTCCTATTCTTTATCAAGTGAAGGATTGAAAAAATGTTACACTACAAACAAATACCGTTTTAAAAGGAGTGCTAACAATGAATAAAGAACAATTTTGGCAACTCATTTCTGAAATGAACACAAAAGACGAAACGAGCGAATGGCTAGTTGAACAATTAGCTTCACGATCCGCAAGTGAAATTGCCGATTATGAAATCCACTTTCAGACTGCTTTCAAAGAATCTTATACATCTTCTCTATGGGCAGCTGCGTATATTATTCTAGGTGGATGCTCTGATGATTCATTTGATTATTTCAGAGGCTGGCTCATTGCATGCGGACAAGAAGTGTTTGAAGCCGCTCTGCAAAATCCTGATAATCTAGCAAACTTAATTCCTTCTTTTTATGAAGAGGAAGAAATTATTCCAGAATTTGAAGAAATGTTAAATATAGGCCTTGAAGCTTTTTCTTTAAAAGAAACGGGAGATATAGAATGGGACGATGATATTTGGGATAAACTTGATTCTTTATTAGATGAAAAGGGACATGATTCATCTATTCCTGATATTGAATTCGATTGGGATGAAGATGATGAAGAAGGATTAGCAAAACGTTTTCCAAAACTTTGGAAACGATTTGGTGAAAATCCATTAGGTTAATAATAAAAGAGGCTCCTTTACAGGTAGCCTCTTTTGTCGTTATTTGTCTGTTAGTCGATATCCCTTGTCGAATCGCCGATATATTTTAATTTACGCCGATATAATTTCGCTTACTATCTCCTATCGCCCACATTTATTATTTCACCACAGCAATTAACTCACAAATTTCATTCTGTTTTCCTGTTTCTAATAACTCAATTACTTTACTCCCCACAACAACCCCATCACACACAGTAATCATTTCCTCAATGTGCTCAGTCGTTGAGATTCCAAATCCAGCAACTACCGGGAGATGGACATGTGCTTTTACTTTTTCTAAGTAGCTATGAATCTCTTGTTTAAAGTTCTGTCTAGCTCCCGTAACACCTGCTACTGTTACCGCATAAACGAAACCTTGTGATTCCCTCGTAATCTTTTCAATCCGTTCAACTGGGCTCGTTACTGTAACAAGTGGAATCAAGGCGATATTCACATCACGAAGAAGTGGCGCAATGATATCTTGTTCTTCATAAGGCAAGTCTGGAACGATAATACCATCTACACCAGCCTCTAGACAACTTCCGATAAAGCGTTCTTTTCCAAATACTAAAATCGGGTTTAAATAGGTCATAAGTACAAATGGAATATTTACTTCTTGTCTTACTTCCGCTAATGCCTGAAAGATTCCCCCGAGCGTTGTTCCACTGTCTAATGCTCGTTTTCCCGCCCTTTGAATTGTAGGTCCATCTGCAACTGGGTCAGAAAAAGGAATACCAATTTCAACAATGCTCGCTCCTGCTTCATCTAGAAAACGAATTTGCTCTTGTAACTTTTGTAAACCGCCATCTCCTCCCATTACATACGGGATAAATGCTTTTTTTCCATTTTGAAACGCTGCTGTAATTCTTTCTACCCCCATCGTTTACACCTCTTCCATATAACGTTTTATACTTTCAACATCTTTATCACCGCGGCCCGATAAACAAATGACAAGTCCTTCATCTTGCTTCATTGTAGGCGCGAGTTTTAATGCATATGCCACTGCATGTGAGCTTTCTAATGCTGGGATAATTCCTTCTTTTTTCGTTAATAACTGGAATGCAGCCAACGCTTCTTCATCTGTAATTGCGTGATAAGAAACACGGCCAATATCTTTTAGCAGACTATGCTCTGGCCCAACCCCCGGATAATCTAGACCTGCTGAAATAGAGTGTGCTTCCTGAATTTGTCCTTCTTCATTTTGAAGGAGATACATCATTGAACCATGAAGGACGCCCACGCTTCCTTGTGTTAATGTTGCTGCGTGCTTCTCTGTATGAACCCCTTTTCCTGCTGCTTCCACGCCATAAAGAGCAACTTCTTCATCGTGTACAAACGGATAAAACATCCCCATCGCGTTACTCCCGCCGCCAATGCAAGCAACAACTGCTTCTGGCAATTTCCCTTCTAACGCTTCATATTGCTTCTTCGTTTCTTTCCCAATTACACTTTGAAAATCACGTACCATTTGCGGGAATGGATGCGGTCCAAGAACAGATCCCATTACATAGTGCGTATCATGCACATGTGCAACCCAGTAACGAAGCGCTTCGTTTACTGCATCTTTTAACGTCCCACTACCTGCTGCAACACTTTCCACTTTCGCTCCTAATAGTTCCATTCTGAAGACGTTTAACTTTTGACGTTTCACATCCTCTTCTCCCATGAAAATGACGCATTCTAAACCGAGTAAAGCACATACCGTCGCTGTTGCTACTCCGTGTTGTCCAGCTCCTGTTTCAGCTACAATCTTTTTCTTACCCATTCGCACCGCAAGAAGCGCTTGCCCAATTGTATTGTTAATTTTATGAGCTCCTGTATGATTTAAATCTTCGCGTTTTAAGTAAATCTTTGCCCCTCCGCAATACTTTGTTAGATTCTCTGCAAAATAAAGAGGTGTTTCTCTTCCGACATACGTTTGTAAATAATGCTCTAATTCTTGTTGAAATGCTTCATCTTGCATCGCTTCTTTATATGCCTCTTCTAATTCTAAAACGGACTGCATAAGTGTTTCTGGAACGTAACGTCCTCCGTATATACCGTAGTGACCTTTTTCATCTGGATATGCATATTGCATGTTTAACACTCCTTCGCTTTTCTAATAAATTGTTTTATTTTTTCTCTATCTTTCTTGCCATCTGTTTCTACGCCACTGCTGACATCCACCATATACGGCTTAACAATTTCAATCGCTTCTTTAATGTTTTCAATGTGTAATCCACCAGCTAACATGCACTTTTTTCGAATTTCATTTGGCATATGCTCTAGTAACTGCCATGAAAATGTTTTACCATTTCCACCATGAAACTTTTCTTTCGGGCTATCAAATAAGAGAAAATCTGCTTCATAGCCTGTTGATTGTTCGATATCTTCACTCGAATGTACACCAACCGCTTTTATAGACGGAATATTCAATCTTCTAATATGATGATTCCTCTCATCCCCATGCAGTTGTACATGCGTTAAACCACAATCATTTACGATTTTCTGGATGACTTCTACCGATTCATTTACAAACACGCCAACCTTCATTACATCAGTTGGAAGCTCACTAATAATCTGTTTTGCCTTTTTAGGTGTAATTTTCCTTTTACTTTTCGCAAAAACAAATCCAATGGCATCTGCGCCATATTCACAGGCAAGTTTTGCTGTCTCGAAATCAGTAATGCCACAAATCTTTACTTTCATGTTGTCACCTTCAGCGATTGAAAAAAGTCTCCGACAGAAGGTGCAGTCATCAGCGCTTCCCCAACAAGAATTCCTTTTGCACCAGCCTGCTTGACACGCATGATATCTTCTTTCGTATGAATTCCACTTTCACTAATCCAAAGCATATTCTTTTCATTTAATCGTTTCCCGAGTTTTTCTGTCGTACCTAAGTCCACTTCAAATGTTTTCAAATTACGATTGTTTATTCCAATCACATGAGGAGTTAATGCTAATGCCACCTCTAATTCTGCCTCATTGTGTACTTCTACAATTGCTTCTAATCCTACTTTTTGTACGTATGCATATAACTTTCGTAGCTTTTCTTCTGATAATGCCGCAACGATAAGTAAAATGAGATCCGCTCCCGCTTCATACGCCCGATCAATTTGAATGGTATCAATGATGAAATCTTTACATAAAAGCGGAATATTACTTTGTGCTCTCGCCGTTTCTAAATCTTGAAAGGATCCTTTAAAAAACTTCCCATCCGTTAAAACGGAAACAGCTCCTGCCTCGCACTGTTCATACGTCTTTACTTGTTTTGCTACATCTACATGTAAATTGATGTCGCCTTTAGATGGGGACGCTCGTTTCATTTCTGCAATAACTGTAAATTGTTTCAGTGCTTCCACAAGTGAGTAAACCTGTCTTTTTTCTTTCACTGGTGTATATGTTTGGTATAACTCTTCTACTTCTTTTTTCTTCTGCTCAACAATCTTGTCTAAAATAGTTTCCATTTAGTTCACCCTCTCCAATCTTTGATTACTAGCTGCAATTAATACATTCAGTTTCTCTAATGCCTTTCCAGAGTCAATACTATGTGCTGCTAAGTGAATTCCTTCTTCAATTGTCTCTACTTTTCCATTCGCAAAAAGTGCAAGACCTGCATTGAGTAGAACCGTATCACGGTATACACTCTTTTTCCCCTCTAGTATTTGCAGTGTAATATGCGCATTTTCTTTTGCATTTCCGCCTCGGATTTCTTCATTACTCACCCGAGAAAATCCATATGTTTCTGGAGTAATGCTCTCTTCTATAATTTTGTTGTCTTTTAAAATCACCACATGATTTTCTCCTTGCAAAGAGGCTTCATCTAAAAATCCACTTCCATTTACAACGAGCGCTTGTTTTCGACCAAGCTTTTGCAATACCTTTGCTACTGGCATTAGCATATCTCGTTTGTATATACCAACAAACTGCGTTTCTAAATCAATCGGATTTGTAAGTGGACCAATAAGATTAAAAATGGTCGGTACATTCAGCTCTTTTCTTATTTTCATAATGCGTTTAAGTGCCGGATGCATCGCTGGTGCAAATAGAAAAGCTATGCCTACTTTTTCTAATAAATAGTCAATCTCTCTTGGGGTACATGCAATATTTACACCAAGTTCTTCTAATAGATCCGCACTCCCCGTTTTACTAGACACAGCGCGATTCCCATGTTTCGCTACCTTCACACCAGCTCCGGCAAGTACGAAAGCAGATGTTGTACTAATGTTAAATGTTTGGGCTCCGTCTCCGCCTGTTCCGCAATTATCCATCGCTCCTTTTATATGACTTGCAAATGGTAACGCCTTTTCCCGAAGAGCACGAACGAGGCCATATATTTCATCGGCTGTTTCACCCTTTGCCTTTAACAATGCTAAAAACGCAGCAATTTCACTTTCTAATATATCTTCACTTAAGAGTGCAAGACCTGCTTTATACATTTCCTGTTCCGTTAAGTTTTGTCCATCTACTAATTTCCGAAGATAACTGTTCATACTCGCTCCTCCTCTTTCACATTGGATAAAAATGCACGTATTAATTTTCCGCCCTCTTCCGTCGCAATGGACTCCGGATGAAACTGAAGTCCGAAAAGTGGGTAATAATTATGGCGAACTGCCATGATCTCCCCATCATCCATCGCTGTTGCTAATACATCAAAACACTTTGGAATCGTCTGCTTCGCTGCTACAAGTGAATGATAGCGCATTGCAGTTAACGGTTGCGTGACATAGGAAAATATCGATGTGCCATTATGTTTTACACGTGATGTTTTCCCATGTTTTATATTCTCTGCTCTTACAATTTCACCGCCAAACGCTGAAACGATCGCTTGATGTCCAAGACAAATGCCAAGAATCGGAATTTGTTTATAAAAATGCTGAATCACCTGGATGCAAATTCCTGCATCTTCTGGTTTTCCAGGTCCTGGTGAAAGAATAATTGCTTTTGGTTTCATTTCTTCCAGTTCTTGAATCGTCACTTTATCATTTCGCAGGACAACAATCTCTTCTTCATATGCCCCTAACAATTGATACAAGTTATAAGTGAATGAATCATAGTTATCGATGAGTACAATCATTTCATTACCTCCAAAAGCGCTCTCGCTTTATTTAACGTCTCCTCATACTCAGAGGTTGGATCTGAATCATAGACGATACCAGCTCCTGCCTGCACATATGCTTTCTCGTCTTTGACAACCATTGTGCGAATCGCAAGCGCCATATCAAGGTTTCCAGAAAAAGCTATATATCCAACTGCTCCGGCATATACATTTCTTTTTTCCGTTTCTAATCTATTGATAATTTGCATCGACCTAATTTTCGGTGCTCCAGATACAGTACCAGCCGGCAGACAATACGCTAATGCATCAAAACAATCCGTTTGTTTTCGCAATGTTCCGGAAACTTCGGATACAATATGCATCACATGTGAATACTTTTCGACTTTCATATACTTATCTAACTTAACTGAACTGACTTCACTCACCCGGCCGATATCATTTCGCCCTAAATCTACAAGCATCATATGTTCGGCACGCTCTTTCTCATTGGCTAAGAGCTCCTTCGCAATTTCTTCATCTTCCTGCTTTGTTTTTCCGCGTGGTCTTGTTCCTGCAATCGGATTCGTCATCACCTTATCGTCTCGTACAGAAAGTAAGCTTTCTGGTGAAGAACCGAGTACAACATAATCTTGGAAATCAATATAAAACATGTATGGCGATGGATTCGCAATCCGAAGTTTGCGATAAAGTGCAAATGAATCGCCTATAAATTCACTTTGTAATCGCTGAGATAATACAACTTGAAAAATATCACCATTTCGAATATATTCTTTTGCTTTCTCTACCATTTCGCAAAACTTTTCTTCTGTTATAGAAGAAGTAAAGGATAGAGAAGATTGTATTTCTGTTACGTACTTTTCCTCTGCCTGTAAGACATTTTGTTTATATGCCTGCAATCTCTCGTGAACTTCTTCAAAAGAGTCCGTATCCTCTTCCCTGCATACATATACAAACGATAATTTTTGGCGTAAATGGTCGTATACCATAAATTCTCGGTACAGTAATACATGAACTTCTGGAATATCGACCGGGTCAAACAGTTCTTCCCCAATATCTTCATATTGCCGAATCACATCATAACCAATATATCCAACTGCTCCCCCGCAAAACGGAAATGGACTTTCGACACCCGTTGGGGCAATGATTTTTTTCAATGCTTGTAATACATTTTCTTCTACCTGCTCTGTTCTACCATTTATCGTAATCCCTACTGCTGCGCCATTACTTTTGACTTCTCCGTATGGATCGCATCCTAAATAAGAATAACGTCCTTTATCTTGATGAAGCTGCGAGCTTTCGAGTAAGAATTTCTTTTTACCTTTCATACGACGATATAAAGCAATCGGCGTCACACTATCTCCTTCTTCTTCATCGATGACCAAAAATGTTTTCCCTTGTTGCATGTTAAATTGTTCTTTCGTTATCATGATTGCCACCTCACTATTTAAAATAAAAAAAGTCCCCTACATATCGAAATATGTAGAGGACGATAAATTTACCGTGGTACCACCTCGTTTGGATGCAAGAAGCATCCCGCTTTATTCAGGTACAAATATATACCTTATCCTTGTAACGGCGGAACCCGGGTTGCCTACTTCTTTCGGTTCAGCATACCTCTCGTAAGCCCATTCCGCATATGGCACCGCACCGGGCTCCCACCTATCCCCGGCTCTCTGGAACGTCTCCAATATACGTACTCTTCTTACTTAAACGATTTAATTTATTTATTTTTATACACAAAAAGGGAGTACTCATCCTATAGAAAGGACGGGTACTCCCGTGGTGCCACCTTAATTCGTTACAAATGTAACGCACTTTGCCGTATCAAAAGTTAATACGTGTCTCTTGTATCGATGAGATCATGTCGCCAAAGCCTACTTCTTTCGGTTCGGTTTGGAAGCTCCGAAGGCCATTCCATATTAATCCCATACTGATTCGCACCAACCACCAGCTCTCTGACATGTTCAAAATATGTACTCTTCTTCATCAACGCTTGCATTTTTTTAAGTTGCACTCATTATAGTCCCTACTTTTTTCATAAGTCAATACTTTTTTAAAAATTTTATTTTTTTCTTCATTCAATATTATATTGACAAAACAACCTGTTTTTATGTAAATATAATAAATACTCTATTTAAATTAAGCTTTTTTGTCAGAAAATTATATATTCTAAAAATAAATCTATGTCAAAAAACGCTTACATTTCAGAAAATTCGTATTTGTATATGGATTTTCTGAAATAATCATGATAGATTATAAATATGCAAAATTCATCAAAAGATATTACAAAAGGAAGGGGAACTACATGAGTACGCAGATGTTAATTTTAATTTCTATCTCTATTTACATGCTCGGGATGTTAATTATCGGCTATTTTGCCTATAAACAAACATCCAACTTAACAGATTATATGCTTGGCGGGCGTACACTAGGCCCCGCAGTAACAGCATTAAGTGCTGGAGCAGCCGATATGAGCGGCTGGCTGTTAATGGGATTACCCGGTGCAATGTTTAGCGTTGGATTAAGTAGTAGCTGGATTGCGATTGGCCTAACACTTGGCGCATACGCAAACTGGATCTATGTCGCTCCTCGCTTACGTACCTACTCAGAAATTGCAAACAACTCTATTACTATTCCAGAATTTTTAGAGCATCGTTTCCATGATGCATCTCATATGCTACGTCTCGTTTCTGGACTTGTTATTATGATCTTTTTCACATTTTATGTAGCTTCAGGATTCGTTTCGGGTGCTGTATTATTTGAAAATTCATTTGGCATGAATTATCATGTTGGACTACTTATTGTTGGAGGCGTTGTTGTAGCTTACACATTATTCGGCGGCTTCTTAGCTGTAAGTTGGACAGACTTCGTTCAAGGTATCATCATGGTAGTTGCTCTTATCCTTGTTCCGGTCGTAACAATTATGAATGTAAACGGCCTTGGACCAGCATTTGATACAATTAAATCTATTGACCCAGCACTATTAGATATTTTTAAAGGTACATCCGTATTAGGTATTATTTCATTATTTGCATGGGGTCTTGGTTATGCTGGGCAACCTCATATTATCGTACGCTTTATGGCTATCTCATCTGTAAAAGAAATTAAAAGCGCACGTCGAATTGGTATGGGCTGGATGATTTTCTCTGTAGTAGGAGCTATGTTTACTGGCCTTATCGGTATCGCTTACTATTCAAAAGCGGGATTAAAGCTCTCTGACCCAGAAACAATTTTCGTTGAACTAGGTAACATTTTATTCCACCCATTAATTACTGGATTTTTATTAGCAGCTATTTTAGCGGCTATTATGAGTACAATCTCTTCTCAGCTTCTTGTTACTTCAAGTGCAGTAACGGAAGACATATATAGAACATTCTTTAAACGTTCTGCATCTGATCGTGAGCTTGTATTTGTTGGTCGTATGGCTGTTCTTGTTATCGCACTTATTGGTTGTGGATTAGCATTTAAACAAAATGACACAATCCTAGCGCTTGTTGGCTACGCTTGGGCTGGCTTCGGTTCTTCATTCGGCCCGGTCATTTTACTAAGCTTATACTGGAAACGTATGACAAAATGGGGCGCACTAGCTGGAATGATCGCTGGGGCTGTAACTGTTATTACGTGGACACAATTTAAGTTTTTAAAAGACTTTTTATACGAAATGATCCCAGGATTTGCTGCAAGCTTACTTGCAATTATTATCATTAGTTTATTAACAAAACCTTCAAAAGAGGTTGAAAAGCAGTTTGAGGAATTTGAAAAAACTGCGTAATATTTTTAAAATAAGGAACCTTCGCTTTCATCATAAAAGCGGGGGTTCCTTTCTTTTTATGTACCTTTCGACATTTTTCTCTTTGAAATTAACAATTTCTTTATGTTTCGTTAAATTTATCATAACACTACTTCGTTATAGTATTAGTATCAACACTTATACAGAAAGGAGACTTTAAAATGATGGCATCACTACAACACCAAAGCTCAAAAAAACTATCACTTATTACAAATGCTTCTTGTCCAAACATACAATCAAATTCACCTCACATTTCAATCGCTCCTTCTGTCGTATCTGTAATTGGTGTGCATATACAAAAAGACAAATTAAAAATAAAAGTAGGGAAAAGCGCTGAATTATCAGCCTCTGTTCTCCCAATTCAAGCAACAAATCAAGAACTCATTTGGACAAATATGAATCCTAACGTCATAACAATTCATACAGATCAAAACAAAGCAATCATAACTGGAAAGAACGCCGGACGAGCTGTCGTCATCGTCACTACTGCCGAAGGGAAATTTCGAGATTTATGTGTTGTTCATGTTCAACCTTTTATCACAAATCCGAAATAAAATTTCTTCCTTTGTTCAGTTTATGTATTTCCTTGCCTAATCAAAAAATAAGAGTGGCCCTTGAGAGACCACTCTTCTCACTCATTTATTAAATGGTTTTCCACTTCAATTTGTGGATGAATATTTTTTAAAACACAAACAAATTGTTGCTCATCTTTCGGTGAAACCAATTCTGTTTCAAATTGAGAACCGTAAAGGATTTCTAGTCTATCAAAAGATAGTGCAGGAGCCGCTAACGGGTTTTTAGTTTTTGAAATTTTTCTTATATCTTTGATTGAAATTCTTTTTTTCCTCGGTCCGTATCGAATGATAAGCTGTTCATCTTTTATTCTGTAACCCGTTGTGAACCAGCTCCAAATAAGAAGAACGGCAATAGGAATGGTGAAAAATAGAAGGAAATAATCCCTTCCTGCAAGAAATGGAGCAAAACAAGCAGCGACTCCCGCCAAATAAATTGGATATAACCACACATCTTTTTTTGATGGAAAGTACATATAAAGCCACCTCCACATCCATTATATACCAATTTATAAAAACTTTCGAAACCATATAAATCGATGCTATGAAAACAAAAGTGTAACATGATAAAGTTATTTCATTTTTGATGTGAAATACTTCACTTAAAAATATAACAATACATTTGTTTAAATCTAAGTGTTCTTGCACAATCGCGCCCGATTGTGCAAGATCTTAATTCCTATGTCTTATTGAACAAATCTACCTCTTTTCTTTACAAAAAGTAAGCATTTACGTTTTCATAAGAACTTCTGTTTGCTGAGGAAAGTTAGATGTTATAATGATGTCTGAGTAATAATAAGTAAGCTACCGTTGCTTATTAAACAAGCAAGGCCCGATTGGCCCTGCTTGTTATTTGACTATTACTTTTCCATCCATTCCTTTCTGGAAATGGTACCGACATATCAATTCATATGTACCGGGTTTTTTAGGGTTCACGGTAATGGTTTTTTCTTTTCCCGGCTGGACTTCGACGTCAATTCTGAGCTTTTCCACTGTGAAGGTGTGCTCTTTCTTACCTTGGTTCTTCAATATCAACGTTGTCGTTTTTCCAATCGGAATATTGATGACTCTCGGATTAAAGTAATCATCGTTCAACTCGACCTCAATCACTTTCTCTGACTCAATAGACTGTGTTACGACGCCGGATTCGGCAAATACACTGGGTGAGCCTGAAGTTGTCACACCCACAATCATCGCAAGCAAAACGACCAATCCAGTTAACCACTTTTTCACAGACATTCGCAATCCTTCCTTTCCTAAGCACTATTGTTTTCCAATTCATAAAATATTATCACTATAAATGTGGTTCCAACGTGCTTCAAATAGTAACTCTTTTATCTAAAACAGTGACAAAGAAAAAAATCGACTCTAATGGACGATCTTCTGGAATCCATTCTTCCTCAATTAATCTGCACTATTGGTTTAAGTGTAATACTTCCCATTCAAACAAAATATTTTCATCATCTTCAAATTGATTTTCCACAATCTGGCCCTTTAATGGAATAGCATGACTGACGTTTTTAAACATCTTGATTGTAAATGTAACAATTTTATTTGTACTCAACAAAAAGGAGATTTCCACTCGTTTTCTCTCTTTGATTCCACTTGACATGGGGCTAAAAAAGGCGCTGACCGCTTCTATACACGGACAGATCCTCTCTCCCACCCAAAAAGAAAGGTTTTTATATCGAAAAAAGCTGTTAGGATTCCCCCTAACAGCCTACTAATCATCTATAAACACACTACAGTTCTTGCGTACATGCTGCACTTTGAACTGGTTCTTTCTGCACACGTTTTTGCTGCTGCAACAAGAAAATAAACACACCGCATAATACGAGAACGCTGCCAATAACTTGCATACCATTCAGCTTTTCACCTAGTAAGAAGAATGCCAATATTGACGCTCCAACAGGCTCTCCTAAAATACTCATTGAAATTGTTGTCGCATTCACATAATTTAATAGCCAGTTATTAATCATATGTGAAGCAGTTGGTACAATCGCAAGCAAAATAAAAATCCACCAGTCCCATGTAGAATATCCTGTAAACGGCACACTCATGACTACGTTATAAATAGCGATAAATATTCCCGCAAACGCAAACACGGTAAAACTATAAATCCAGTGCGAAACTTTTTTTACAGTTGTTTGCCCAATGAATAAATAGCCAACAACTGCAATTACACTTAAAAAGGATAAGATATCTCCAATTACTGCCTGCTTACTTAACCCTAAATCTCCCCATCCAATACACATTACGCCAAGGATGGCAATCCCCATTGTGGCAATCGCTGAATAAGTCGTTCTTTCTTTAAACAGAAAAAAACCTCCAACTAACGATACAATTGGCTGGAGCGCTAAAATAATGGTGGAGCTAGCAACAGTTGTAAACTTTAAAGATGCAAACCATAAGAGAAAATGCAGTGCTAAAAAGAATCCTGATCCTATTAGAAAATACCAATCTCGCGTTTGAATTCTGCGAAACTCTTTACGTTTTTTCCAAACGATTGGAAGCATCAAGATTACAATAATCCATAACCGATACATACTTAAAATTGAAGATGGCGCTGAGGACATCTTTACAAAAACAGCTGCAAATGAAATGGCTATAATGGAAACTGCTAACGGTAGTGCAATTGATTTTTCTTGTTTCAAAGTTGTTTTACCCCTCTCCCTGTAAAAATCCCCACTTCATTATATATAAACCCAATTTAATCTTTCAACATATAAAGTGAAACTTTAATCAATAGTTTTTCCCCACCCCCACTGATTATTAGCCCCCACCACTCGGACGTTTACTGGCAGTTCTTCTCCTACCTAAAAAGAAAGATTTATAAATACTAATTTTTTAGATTCTTCCTACCATTATGGTAAAATATAAAATGAGAAGCACGGGTAGTAGATATGTCCGTTCATTTTTGCTATTTGCGCCACCCTCACAGAGCAACTAAAGCATATTTTTATTAGGGGGATCACACATGAATCAAGCAATCGGGAGAATCGAAGAACTTTCATTTTACAGTACATCGCTTCAAGAAGAGGTTACACTTCTCGTCTATTTACCAGTTAATTATACGCCGCTTCATAAGCACACAGTTGTCATTGCACAAGACGGAAGAGACTATTTTCAACTTGGTAAAGCGCACCGTGTAATTGAACGTCTTCGTGAAAATGAAGAAATTGACCGAACAATTATTGTCGGTATTCCATATAAAAATGTACATGATCGTAAAGAAAAATACTTTCCAAACGATGTGAAAAACAGCGCCTATATTCGTTTCCTTGCCCACGAACTCGTTCCATATATCGATGAAAATTATCCAACATACCAAATGGGCAAAGGTCGTGTATTAATCGGTGATTCTCTAGGCGGTACAGTGTCCTTTATGACAGCACTTATGTATCCGCATACATTTGGCAAAGTTGTTATGCAATCTCCATTTGTCGATGAAACCGTACTTAGCCTTGCAAAAGATTTTACAGAACCGCAAGCATTGGAAATTTATCATGTAATTGGGACAGAAGAAACTGCTGTAAAAAGAACGGATGGACAAGTTTCTGACTTTGTAGAGCCAAATCGTGAACTGCATGCATTACTTACAGAAAGAAAATTCATCACACATTACGAAGAATTTGAAGGAAATCATACGTGGAAATATTGGCAAACAGATTTACCAAAAGCATTCTCGTATATTCTATCAATGAAATAATAGGAAGCAGTATTCAGAATTCTTTGATATAATAAAAAAAGAGATTTATTTTCTCAAAATCTAACTAGACTTACAAAGGGAGGAATATAAAGATGAAACTAGGCATTGTAATTTTTCCATCAAAAATGATTCAAGATAAAGCGAACGGATTGCGTAAGCGTTATGATCCGCATTATGCATTAGTTCCACCACATATTACATTAAAAACACCCTTTGAGGCACCAGATGAACAATTAGAATCGATTGTACAAGAACTACATACAATCGCAAACAAAACAAATCCGTTTACCCTTCATGTTGGAAAGGTAAGCTCATTTGCACCTGTTAATAATGTTATTTATTTCAAAGTAGAAAAAACACCTGAACTTACATTCTTAAACGAAGAAATGCATAAAGGACTCTTCACACAAGAGCGTGAGTATGCTTTCGTACCACATTTAACAATTGGACAAAACTTATCAGATGCAGAGCATGCGGATGTATTAGGTCGCTTACGTATGAAAGACTTTTATTATGAACAACCAATCGACCGTTTCCACCTTCTATATCAATTAGAAAATGAAACATGGACAGTACATGAAACATTCCATCTTGGAAAGGGGAACAACTAATTTGCAAGCACAAATCGTACAAACAGACGAACAACTAAGAGATGCATTCTCTGTACGTAAACAAGTCTTTGTTGAAGAACAGCATGTGTCCGCTGAAGAAGAATACGATCAATTTGAAGAAATCTCCAAACACGTTGTTATATATGATGAGGATATTCCAGTCGGAGCAGGTCGCTTTCGCATCGTGGATGGCATTGGGAAAATGGAACGTATATGTGTTCTCGCTTCTCATCGCAAAAAGGGAGTCGGAAAAATCATTATGGACGCGCTCGAAGCATATGCAAAAGAAGAGTCGCTACCAAAATTGAAACTTCATGCGCAAACACATGCGGAATCCTTCTATAAAAAACTCGGATATGAAACTGTTTCTAATGTATTTATGGAGGCGGATATACCGCATGTTGTGATGATAAAAGAGTTATGATTTTCAAAACAGGAGGTAACCCCCTCCTGTTTTTTACATTGCTATTTTCTTTTTCTTCCGCTAAAGTTAAAAGTTGATGCTATAGTTTTGAAGGTGAATGTATGACTCAAGAAAAATTTTCGCAAAAATCATTAACACACGCTAGCGTTCCGCAGGCAACCTATCATATTCCGAAAACCTCTGTCAATTTAATTGTAGAGAAGGATAACGATGTCAATTATTTTCGTGCTTTAGAGCGGCAAGGCGTTTATTTAAATGAAAAACAATTAGAAGCAGTGCGAACAACAGAAGGTCCCGTTCTTACACTAGCCGGAGCTGGTAGCGGAAAAACATCTGTTTTAACAACGCGTGTTGGCTATTTAATCAATGTAAAAAATGTTCATCCACGCAATATTTTACTGCTTACGTTTACACAAAAAGCTGCTGAAGAAATTCGAAGCCGCGTAGCAAGCTTACCTGGTATGAACCGCGTGGCAAGCCAATATGTTGTCGCAGGCACATTCCATTCTGTCTTTTTAAAATTACTTCGTAGCCAAGGATACAACCAGCAGATTTTAGCAAATGAAAAACATAAACAAATTATGATAAAGAAAATCTTGAAAGAATTGCGTTTAAAAGACGATTACGATGCAGAAACAATGCTCGCCATGATTTCGCTCGAAAAAAACAAATTAAATCGACCAAAAGATGTACAAGCAAAAACACCCATTGAACAAGAGTTCCGCGAAGTATATGAACGCTATGAAGATGTAAAAAAAAGATATGGGTATATAGACTTTGATGATATCTTACTAGAAACATTCTACATGCTTGAAAATAACGCACCTTTATTAACGCAATTACAAAATAGGTTCCACTACATTGAAGTCGATGAATTTCAAGATACGTCTTATGCACAATATGAGATTGTAAAACTGTTAGCTTCGCCGCGAAATAATTTATTTATCGCGGGCGATGACGATCAAGCAATCTATGGCTGGCGCGGCGCAAGCCATCAAATTATCTTATCATTCCCAAAAGAGTTTGAAGATACAACCATAATTGCTTTAAATACAAATTATCGTTCGAATCCATTTATCGTTGGACTTGGAAATGAAGTCATTAAACTGAATCAAGAACGTTTTAAAAAAGAATTATATTCTGTTCATGAAGAAGGAGTGCAGCCATTTTACGCACGGCCTGCAACTACTCTTGATGAGGCAAATCAAATCCTGCAACTCATTCAAGATAAAGTAGCGAGCGGCGAACGATCATACAAAGACTTTTGCTTATTATACCGTACACATTCTGTCAGCCGTTCTTTACTTGACCAACTGACGATTCATAAAGTTCCATTTATTAAACACGGCGCAAGTCAATCGTTCTATGAACATTCTTTAATTAAACCCGTACTCGATCATCTGCGCCTCGCATATGAACCGTTTCGAATCGAATCGCTCTCAAGCATATTACCAACCATGTATATTGGCCGCGATGAATGCATTTCATTTATTGAACGTGAACAGTGGAAATACGGCGAAGGAAGATTCCCTTCCCTCCTGCATTTTTTATTGCTCAACCCAAGTTTAAAACCATTTCAAGTCAAAAAAATAAACGACCGGATTGACTTCATTAAATTTATTAAAGAATTGGAACCAAAGAAAGCATTAAAAGAAATTATTAAGGGTAAAGGTAAATACTTAGAATACTTACAAAGTAATGATCGTTCTTCCTTTACGATGCATAAAGATATACAAGAAGAAATGCTCGAAGAACTTATGGAATCAGCAACTCGATTTACTGATATCCCTGCTTATTTAGAATTTGTTAGTACGGCGATTCAAAGCCAAAAAGAAATGGAAGCATTAAAAACAATGCAAGAGAAAGATGCTGTTTCCCTTATGTCTATCCATAATGCAAAGGGCCTTGAGTTTCCATGTGTCTTTTTACTCGGAGCAAGTGATGGCATACTGCCTCATTCTTCTTCTTTAAAAGATGCAAATGACCGTGTGACAGATACTTCTGAAGCATTAGAAGAGGAAAGACGGTTAATGTATGTCGCCATCACACGCGCAAAAGAAGAACTGTATATTTCCTCCCCGCAATTTTTTAGAGGAAAAAAATTAGATATATCGAGATTTTTATATATTGCTCGAAAAGATTTGCCGAAGAAGTCAGCGCCTTAACATCATATGGCGCTGTTTTTTTGTATCTTTCCCAAACAATACCGGGGCCCAGCTAAAAGAAATCAGCTTTGTCTCTCGTAATATCGACTCTTCTCGACTCATATTCTATATAGAATAAACTTAAAAAGTAAGGAGTGAATCATATGGGCTGTAACTGTAACAATACACATAATTCAGATTATGATGCAGGTTGTGTATGTAACGTTGTTTCATTTATACATGAATTACAAGAATGTGCATCAACTACTCCTTCCTTATATTATGACATTCCCTTCCTCGATCCCCATTATGAGGCAAAAACCGCAAACACACGCCCTTTCGTTTTGTTCACAAAATCCGGAAATCCTTTCGAAGCATATGTACCTAGTATAACTACAAACTGTAAATCAGCCATTTTTCGCGTCGAAAATATAGACGACTCTTGCTACGCTGTACTTCAACCATTGATTGTTGTCACAAATCGGGGAGAAGACGCTAATTTAAACCCTATTTGTACATATTTAACTAGACCAGATGCTGTATTACATGCAACCTCTTCTTACATCACTCTTGATTTAACTTGTTTCTGCGGTATTCAATGTTTACGTGATGTATATATTCCAAACTGCTGATTGAGATTTCCTACTCTCTAATCACTCACAATCTTCCACGGACACATGTTCCAAATATTTAAGATTTAAGTACAAATCTCTTCTCCATGAATATCCTATAAAAACAACATTACAAATGTCCCTTAGCGTTTAAAATGTTGTTAACACTCTTTTCAACTTCATCTCCTTCACTCATTCTCTTCCAACTACATCACATCATATGTGAAGAATAAAAAATTTTGCTAGTACAGTTATCATTAACTAGCTGTGCACAAAACAAAAACACTCACGATAACATGAGTGTTTACTTAACCTTGACCTTGCTGATCTGACAAGATTTGTTTCTTTCCGCTACAATTACAGTTTTTCTTTTTCACATATCCTTGTTGTTCTAATAGCTGATGCTGCTGCAGTTGTTGTTGTGCTTGTTGATTCTTCATCTGTTGCTGCACTTGATACCAATATTGAAGGTTATTATTCGGATTCGGTTGCTGATAATTTGTCATCGCAAACATCTCCTCTATTTTTTACGCTCGATTTACTATATGAACAATCCCTCTGTTTCGTTCCCTTATTTCTTATTCTTCTATCAATCGACTAACAATCGTCTCAATAATTGCTGCGACACCCGCAACCGCTAATAATAATATAATCGGCTCCATTACTTTTGGAATCCACTTATGACATAACAATAAAAATGCACTCGCCCATATCCCTGTACACCAATAACAACTTAACAATTCCCCTATCCATTTTCTCAATCCTGTTCCTTTAATTTTCATATAGGTAGAAATATTTCCATCAGGTTCTGTAATTTGTACCTCTTCAATAAAAGGTGCCCGTAAAAATGATGTAATTTTATCAAATACAATAAGCCGCGTTAACCGGAAGGCAGCACATGCAAAAATAAAGAACACAAGCCAACTTGTAAATAACATTTCCCTCTCCTACCTTTTCATTACTTCTACCCAGATAAAAAAAACTCTGTAAGAGGAGTAACCGATTTACCCCCTCTTCAATATTCTATTAATGTAAATCAAAACTTAATGATAAGGAGTGTATAGAATGAGTTGCCATGATGACAAAAAGCACTGTTCCGATGTCAATTGTGTATGCGACGTCGTGAATTTTATCAACGAACTACAAGACGTACAACTTGATAGTTGCCCGACTGGTTGCGAAAATCCGATTCTAGGTGCAAACTGTGGTGGTACTTCTCCAATCGCTAATACCCGACCTTTCGCAATATTTGATAAAAAAGGAGGCATTTTCTTACCAGCAGGCTGCTTTAACGTTATTAATACAGCGTCTGTAAATGCTGATGCTTTTGAGTTGCCTATTCCTATTCCATCTCCATTTTTACGCGTTGAAAGTGTAGATGGCGATTGTTGTGCGGTTCTTAGAGTATTAATACCAGATGTATCCAATCTTACCGCTGCTGCTTTAGATGATCTCGTTAGAGAATTATCACTATTCTTACCAGTGGCAGGGCTTCCATCAACACAGGCTGATTTCCAAGCAATCGCAAGAGCTTTAATTTGTAAATATCAAAACGGTATTACTTTCCGAGATACTGGAGGAGGTTCAGGAGTTGCTCCTAGACTTACAACAGAATTCTTTGGTCTAGCATCTACTAACTTCTGTATTACAGTTGACTTACGATGCTTCTGTGCAATTCAATGTTTCCGTGACACTTTCGTTAGTAGAGTGTAACTTTATTGTAAACCCCAAAAACTATGAGGTGGCAGAGTGTCTGTCACCTTTCTATATTTATTTGTTTCTATAAACCCATCATTTTAATGTGAACGATATCTTCGAATTTAACTTTAATTTCTTTTGTTTTCTCCATCATTTTGATTGCTACATATCCTTCTTCATAAGAAAGTACGTATCCAGTTAAATTTTCTTTTACTGTTTTAATTTGACATTTCACTTTCGGAATATACTTAGGTTTTTGTATTAAAAAATAGAGTTTTTCTTCATTATTCATATCTTTAAAGGACTTTCTTTTTCGTACTCCTCTAGGTGAGTTTATTTCCTTACCTTTTCCCTCATTCAACGCTGCCCTTTCAAATTCTTTATTCTCTTTTGCAGCTATTACCTCTGTTTCTGGTGAATTCTCCTCCCCTTGCAGTTCTTGAGTAATTTCCGCTTCTTCCTTTATGTTTATTGCCTCTTCCTTTACTTCTTCAATGACTTTAGCCTTTGCTTTCACATTCGCTTCTTCCTTTATGTTTATTGCCTCTTCCTTTACTTCTTCAATGACTTCAGCTTCTGCTTTCACATCCGCTTCTTCCTTTATGTTTATTGCCTCTTCCTTTACTTCTTCAATGACTTTAGCCTTTGCTTTCACATCCACTTCTTCCTTTATCTTTAGTGCCTCTTGCTTTACTTTTTCAATAACTTCATCCTCTGCTTTCACATCCGATTCTTTCTTTATATTTATTCTTTCTTCCTTAGTGTCTATTTCCTCTTCCCGTTCAGATTCCACTTGTTTTTCCGGCTTTATAACAAATGTCTTTTGCATATTCAATTTAGCCTCATCAAATGTAGGTTGTGAAATATATATGATCGACCGCTTATCTTTTTTTTTGCTTGGTTTCCGCTTCAAATCCTTTCCCTCCTGTTCTTACAAACTCTTACTGTTAGATGTATATTCAGCGGGTACGGAAATTTGCGTTCTTTTTTTGTATACAGACATAATATACAGTTTCATATACCTTCTAAAATATAGATTATTTATGAACTCACCTATCATATTTTCTAATGTTATAAACCTTAAAATATAACACTTTGCTACAC
The DNA here is from genome assembly GCF_050768835.1 of Bacillus pfraonensis. NCBI lineage: Bacteria > Bacillati > Bacillota > Bacilli > Caryophanales > Bacillaceae > Bacillus > Bacillus pfraonensis. The sequence goes on from NZ_JAHCDO010000025.1 coordinate 27,069, forward strand.
TATTATCATTGAAATAACGACTCTTCTCCTCTAATATTATCGTAATTATATAATAAACAGAAAAAAAGATAACATTTTAATACAGTGAAACTTTCATTCCTACTAATGGTCAGTCCGACCAGTCGGCCTTTTACCGATAGTTATTACTCACAAATAGTTGAATAAATTATCTTTGTCATTTGGAGTTCGAATTTTCAGATTAAAACACATTAGACATCTCCACTATTCACAAAAAAATAGGAATTTGTCCATTTCAACTTTATACCTACTTGCATTAAATATAATGTACTCTAAAAGAAAAGAAGGTGAATATATGTTTAATCATTGTGGATCAAATCATCATGCTTTCCGGTCTCCGGATGCTGTTTCATGTCCTACTCCGGGACCTATCACTGTTCCTTTCCCTAGTCGTGCTGGTGAAGATGGTGCTTTTGCAGTTCAGGACGGTGGTACGTTTCAAACTATTGCGTTAGTAGACGTGGCAGGCCTAATACTACTAGGAGGAACTAACAGAGCTCCAATCGCTTTTGATAGATTCTTACCTCCTCTTCCAACCACAATTCCTGTAACAGCAGCAACTCCTGTTCCTCCAGGTTTCGCAGGATCCATCACACTCCCAGCAAATCCTTTTACTGGTGTAGGAGTAACTACATCTGGTCTATTCGATATCACTGCTGGACTTTCATTGATTGGCGCTGTTGCGGGTATACTTGGCGGCGGCCTCATTGCCCAAATAGTGAGATTCCCAGGCGGAATTGGCACTAATACGCCACAGCCTATTGCTACAATCCCTCTAGCAACGACAGCAACTATTCCAGGTGTCGTTGCCCTTCCATTACTAAGAGGAACAATCCGTGTTCCTGATGTGCCATTAAACGCTGGTGACGTAGTTCAAATTCAACTTATCCAATCTACTGGTCTTGTTGCTGCTTCGGTGGTAGCTGTCACTTACGCTTTCTTAGAGATTGAATAACATTCACTCTCTAAAAAAATAGCAATGTATAGAGAATCTTCTATACATTGCTTTCTTTTTATTCTAAAATTCAACAATAAAAAGCCTCATGGATGTTCTTATCTATAATACTTCTTTATATAATCATACATACTACTATTCTTCTTCCCGATCTTTTTCAGGAAAAACTATGCCAAGTAAATCTAAGATTCTATGTGAAAAAGTATGTTCATTTTGAACTCTGTTTAAAGCCCTTGCCGCTATCATTTTTCTTTCTTCTTCATTACTTAAATAATATTCTATCTTTTGTATACACTCCTGAGGTGTACAATATGTTTCAATATCATAGCCAGGTTGATAAAACTTACTTAAATCTGAACGAATATCAGTTAATTGAAACGCCCCACAAGCAGATACTTCGAATGTTCGAGGATTAAGAGATAAGGCTTCTATCCTTTCGCGATTCTTATTAATAGTTGGGTCATCGTGCGAACGATGTATGTTGAGCACAATTTTTGCCCCATTGTAATAGCTTGCGGTTTCTTCAGGAGACAGCCAATGATTTGCATTGATTCTTTGCTGCAGCAAATGATAATTCTGTAAACTGTTCCATCCGACGCCAGAAATTAGCGTATTTTTACTTGCCAAATAGCCTGCAATTTCATCAAAAAATGTTACACGATTTGAAAATGCAACCCCGATAAACAAAATATCTGTTTTATATTTCTCATCAATATCTTTCGGATGAAATACGTTAGTGTCTGCAGCAAGAGGTAAATGATGAACATTTTGACAACCTATCGATTTATAAAAAGAAATACAATTGATTTCTTGTGTAAAAACAAAATCATAATTAAGCGCGATTTTTTTACTTTGATCTATCACATAGGGATCATCCGTCATCCAGACAGCTGTTTTTATACCAACGTTCTTTAGCATTTCTACTTGATAAAAAGGCAACTTAAATCCACTAAAAACAAGTATAAGATCTGGTTTTATTTTTTGTGCCACTCGCACTAAATCCTGCTTTGGTGATACTACATGTAATTCCCTAACAGCCTTTTTTAGACTATCGATAATCCCTCTTTCTAATGGCCAATATGGGACATCATATTCAGAAGATACAAATATGATGATAAGATCTTTAAATTTATTTTGTGAAATTGCATTGAAATTACTTTGAGAAGAATTTAGAGGATGATCATAAGAATTCCCATATCCATAATCTTCTTTCATGATATTTCAATACGCTCCTTCCTTGGGGCATAATTATGATAAAAACAAATATTTTTATTTGAAACTAATACAATAATCTCAGTTGCAAACCCCTATATTTTCTATTATCGAATACCTTTATTACAGTCACTGGGGCATAAAGAAAAACATTCTAATTATCAGATATGATTTTAATTACATATAAATACTACATAACTTTCTCTCACGAAATACCCCTTGATATCTCAAAGTTTTCCCCTATAAAAATAAGGTAGAATAATTACTATTCTACCTATTTGCAAAAAATAATTTATATTTATTAATCTAAAAATGAATTGTTTTGTATTACAAGCTTTCTTCTATGAATCATTTATATCTCAATAATTTAGAAAACCCGTATTCCTCTTAAACCATATTCCCTGTTCATAAATACCGTTAGAAATATCTTCATTGCAGCAGCCCGTTCACCAAACTATACATTCCAAAATAAACGCCACTGATTATTCCTAATATCCGTATCATAATATTGAAGAAAGATGTTTCTATTTTCCTCATAGCCTTCCAAACTTATAATACCACTATCATGAAGACACCAAGGACGTGTTTGTTTAACGACGCCTACTTCATATCCCGCTTTAACAAACTCTAAACTTTGGGAAATATCATAAAAATGCCATCCTTGAAATACATCTTCTCTCCATAAGAGATCGTACTGAGTAAACATAATGAAACCATCGACAGCTAACACTCTTTCATATTCATTCTTTACATTATAAAACCATATCAGCTCCATTGCACCCTTGGTAGGGGCGTGATATAACCCTCCATATGTTAATCTACGTGGCCACACACCAGAAATACCTGGTATCCCTTTCGCCCCTAATACTCCGGCCGCTCCTAATTTTGGTTTTTTTTCAAATAATGTAATGATATCGTATAGAAAGTCTTTATTTAAAATATAAGTATCCTGATGAATGTAAACCTTATACTTTGCATCACTTTTTTTCATTGCCTCATTATATCCAGATGTAAGGCTAACTGCATTTTCAATAGCTATTGTTTCTATCTCATAGCCATTAGGAATCTTAAGGGATTGAATATACCGTAAAGCCGTATTGTACTCATCATAATTATTCACACAAGATATGAAACACACTTTTTTATTATTCATTAATTTTTCCCCTATTAGTCTAAAAATTATAGTTACTTTTTCTTCTTCATATTTTTAAGTCCTCCTCTTTAAAATATGCATTAACTTCCTTTCGGTTGATTAAAAACATGTGATTTCCATATAAGTTTATATACATCTTTTTACTCTCGTGTAAATAAAAGTCCTTACTCCGCAACAAAAAACTGATTTTTCAAAAACTAATTCCAAACAGTTTTTAAGATACGACATTCCTCACCTTATCTTGTATAAAAATCCTTTAGGGTGAAAGGTTACAAAGAATTTATGCTTACTTTCATCTATGACAAACTCATTATTCTCCCTCAAAAATTCCTCTAGTGCTTCCATTGGTCCTGGTCCCCAATGCGGTAATACAGGATGACCATTTATATTTGTATCCTCTACAACTAAATAACTTCCTGTTGTAACGAATTTGCTATATAGTCTTAATTCATCAAGCACATGATTTTTGCTGTGATCCGAGTCTAACACTGCCATTACTACGTTTCCAGGATTAATCATACTTTGGACTTTTTCTATCGCTTCAGGGGATGTTGAAGATGCTTGCAAATAAGTTAATCGTGGATGAATAGGCAGATTAGGTTGAGGTGCTATATCAATGGAAATAATTTTCCCTTTTTGAATTAAGTCCAGCATTGATGAAAAAAATAACGCACTTCCTCCACTGTGTGTCCCACATTCAATAATAAGGTCAGGCTTAATTCCATAAATTATTTCCTGATATAAAAATAAATCTGAAGGCAATTTTTGAATCGGAACCCCTAACCATTTTGTGCTATGGTTCCATACTAGGCTATTATAGTAATGCCTATGAAACGCCTCAATGAAATTCCCCATATAGAACACCACTCTTCTATTTTTTTAGACACACAAATATATATAGTATATTAACATGGTATGCTTAATAAAAAAGTTATGAATTAATTTATTCTAGGGGACAAAGTGGATAAGCTAAAAAATCATTATATGATAACGAATAATATCATATGCTTAATATTTGAGTAAGAAGCCGGTACAATAAAATTTATAACCCATGAGAAATTTTTATTTAATTAGTCTTTTTGTTTCCGCCAATATACCGCGTGATTGTCAATTCGAATAAGCGGCTCTTTAATATTACGTTCTCTACGAAAATCCGTAACTGCTGGTTCACAGGTAAGCAATATATAATCATCAATGATAATAAAGCCACCCTTTGATACCTTATCATATAAATTTATCAAGCTATCCATTGTCGATTCATAAAGGTCACCATCAAGTCGTAAAATTGCTAATTTTTCAATTGGAGCAGCGGGTAAAGTATCCTTAAACCATCCCTTTAGAAACTTAACATTTTCATCAAGCAAGTCATATTTTCGAAAATTATTCTGCACTTCCTCCAAGGATACACGTAAGTAATCAACTGTATATAAAACGTCTCCTTTATCCTTTGGATAATTTATTGTATTTGGAGCTGGTAACCCCTGAAATGAGTCCGCCAACCATACCTTTCGGTCTTCAATTCCATAAGCCTTTAAAAAACCTCGCATAAACATACAGGCGCCTCCTCTCCACACACCTGTTTCAATGAAATCCCCCTCTATATTTTCTTTTAAAACAGTTTCCATACACATCTGTAAATTATCCATACGCATACGACCAATCATACTGTGTGCAAATTTCGGCCAGATTTCTCCCATTCTCTTTTTTTCAGGATCTGCCCCTCCCCCAATCATAAGATCTTGTTCATGTTCTTGCCAAATTTCAAACAAGATTACCTTCTTTAACAGTTCAATATACATTTCTCTTCCTTGCTCTGTATGCATAATATCCTCTCCTTCATTTGACATTCTATATAGAATTATGTTTATTCCTATAATAACGGGGTATTCAAATCCTTAACTTTTAAGACTGTTTAACAAGTAGCTTCTTCTAACATTCATCATTCCATTAATATAGTTAAACATATTGAATCTTTGTAAAGACTATTACAGGATTCATTGCAACATTCTAAATTCCACCAAATTTCAAGCCAGAGCTTGTATCCTTCATTTTGTATAATGTAATTTTCAATAAAAATGTTTGTATTCTTTTCATAGCAATTCATTTTTATGGCGCCAATAGCATGAAAACACCAAGGACTTTTTTGTTTAGGAACACCCACTTTATATCCAACTTTCACAAATTCTAAACTAGGGATATGACTACAAACGCATGGATGTTTTTATCTAATTCATTTTTCATGTTTAAAGAAGAATAGAGGATGATTCGCAATATTCCCCTATTCCTCTTCTCAAAAATTATAGATTTTTTATACATATAAGCGCCTCAATTTACTTTTAACAACTTACTTCGAGAAAAATTCTAGCTAGTTTGTAAGATGAAATTTTTATTGTTAGCAGCTACATACTTCTACTGTATTTCTCATCTTATCTTGTATAAAAATCCTTTAGGATGAAAGGTTACAAAGAACTTATGTTTACTTTCATCTATGACAAAATCATTATTTTCTTTCAAAAATTCTGTTACTGCTTCCATTGGCCCGGGTCCCCAATCTGGTAGTACAGGATGACCGTTTATATTCGTATCCTCTACAACTAAATAGCTTCCTGTTGTAACGAATTTATTATATAATCTCAATTCATTAAGCACATGATCTTTGCTGTGATCGGAGTCTAACACTGCTATTACTACATCTCCAGGTTTAATCATGCTTTGTACTTTTTCTATCGCTTCAGGAGATGTTGAGGATGCTTGCAAATAAGTTAGTCGCGGATGAGTGGGAAGATTGGGCTGAGGTGCTATATCAATGGAAAGAACTTTCCCCTTGTCAATTAAATCCAACATTGATGAAAAAAACAATGCACTTCCTCCATTATATGTTCCACATTCAATAATAAAATCGGGCTTAATTCCATAAATCATTTCCTGATATAAAAATAAATCTAAAGGACATTTTGCAACAGGAACTCCTAACCATTGTGTACTTGTGAGCCATACTAAGCTATCATAGTAATGTTTATGAAACGCTTCAATAAAATTCCCCATATAGAACACCTCTTTCCCGTTTTCCCTCTTTTATTCTATAAAAACGTATAGACCCAAGAACATAATATGCTTCAAAGTAAAAATTATGAGTTATTTATCCTAAAGAGCCAAACACTATTCTTTTAATTTCAAATCTATTTAGTCCCCCTAATGAATTGAAATACCTCTACTGAGAGTGATTTTATACTTAAGGTAGTCAACTATGATACAAAGGTGAAAGCACAAAACTATTAGTACACGAAGCAATTGAACTAGGCAATAAAACTGTGATGCCGAGGCGACACGAACTCAGCCCAAATCTGATAAGTAAATGGTTGAAAAATTCTCAGGAGGATGGGTGCCTAAATGTTTCAGGGATTTAGGTAACAATTTCTTCTTCGAAATCAAACAACTGGAGGCAGGAAACGACTAGCGTAGTCAAAACCTACTTTGGTTCCCCCACTAAGTTATAGTTTTTCACTATAGACTTCTCTGATTAACGTTATAATATTTCGATCTTTTTTCATCCGTTCTTTAATTACAGCTGTTAAGAAACACAATTGGTTCTACTAAAAAAGAAAATGAAATTCATAATCACATCAACATTTCTTATTGAAATAAATTAGCTTTTCTATTTCCTCCAATATGCTGAGTTATTGTCAATTCGGATAAGTGGCTCCTTAATATCACGCTCCCTGCGAAAATCTGTAACAGCTGATTCGCATGTGGGTAAATTGTAATCATCAATAATAATAAAGCCACCATTCGATACTTTATCATATAAATTTGATAGACTATCCATTGTAGATTCATAAAGATCACCATCAAGTCGTAAAATTGCTAATTTTTCAATTGGAGCAGTGGGTAAGGTATCCTTAAACCATCCCTTTAGAAACTTAACATTTTCATTAAGTAAATCATATTTCCGAAAATTATTTTGCACTTCCTCCAAGGATACACGTAAATAATCAATTGTATATAAAATATCTCCTTTATCCTTTGGATACTTTGTTGTATTTGGAGCTGGTAACCCCTGAAATGAGTCTGCCAACCATACCTTGCGGTTATCAATTTCATGAACCTTTAAGAAGCCGCTCATAAAGATACAGGCGCCTCCTCGCCACACACCTGTTTCAATGAAATCTCCTTCTATATTTTCTTTTAAAACAGTTTCCATACACATTTGTAAATTATCCATACGCATACGCCCAATCATGCTATGAGCGATTTGTGGCCATGTTTCTCCCATTCTATGTTTTTCAGGATCTATGGTCGTTATCCGATGATTCCACAACCCTGAAAGAAGATCTTGTTCATGTTCTTGCCAAAACTCAAACAAAATTGTCTTCTTTAGTAACTCAACATACATTTCTCTTACTGATTCTGTATACACAATACACTCTCCTTTATGTGAAATTCTATATAAAATTATACCTATTCTTATGATTATCAATCGTTCTAAGCTCCCAAATATACAATACTACTTCATCACAATACACCTCATTAATTCATTTCTCCTGCGCAATTCCTAATACATTCAAAGAATGAATGTTCATTTTGTGTTTAAATGATATAATCTCTATAATTTTGAACAAATATGTTCCTATTTTCCTCATAACCAGTCCAGTCTATAATACCAGTATCATGAAAACACCATGGGCTTTCTTGTTTAACAACCCCCACTTCATAGCCAGCTTTTATAAACTCTAAGCTTTGGGAAGCATCATAGAAATGCCAACCTTGAAATAAATCTTCCCTCCAAACAAGATCGTACTGAGTAACCATGATTACACCATCAATAACCAGTACTTTTTCATAATCATTTATTACATTACGAGCGGATGTTAATTCTATGTTACCTTTACCTTTTAGAGTATGATACATAATTCCATATATATGAAAACTATGTATTATATATCCATTTGGTAAGGTTTTTGCACCTAATACTCCAAGTATTCCTAGCTTAGGATATTTCTCAAATAATGTAATCACATCGGATATAAAATTTTCATTTAGGATATAAGCATCCTGATGAAGATAAACTTTATACTTCGCATCACTTTTTTTCATCGCTTCATTATATCCGGATGTCATACTAGAAGCTTTTTGAATAGCTATAGTTTCAATTTCATAATTAGGAGGAATCTTCAGAGAATGAATATAATGTAAAGCTGTGTTATACTCTTCAAAATTATTGACACAAGATATAAAGCTTATTTTTTTACTATTCATCTAACCTTCTCCTATAAATTCAGAATTTGATTTATTTCCCATGCTGATTTTTTGCACACTTTTAAATCCCTTCTTTAAATTATGTGCTCTGCTTCTTTTGGTTATCAAAATGATAAATTTATAATATACGAATTATATCTATAATAATGGAATTTACACGGATATTTATCTTTAGGAACAAGGTAATACTAAAGATCCGTTCCCCTGTTTTCCCCATGTGATGTTTCATTAAATAACTAAGTCTATCGCGATCATATCTTTCCTTCTATATTTAGAAGACTTATTGTCCTTCAATCTTAAAACTCTCATTAGAAGTTGGCATTATTTTTAGTGCAGCATACTTGGGGAACTACGCAAATAACAACCTCACAGTCTATTCGTTCCCCTTTCTTTCAAATATTCCCCCACCCCCTCTTGCCAAGGTTTCAGTAAGTTGAGTCTATTCAATCGTAACGCACAAGGATTTAAAACCGAATAAGCTGGACGTGGAGCCCCCGTGCCAAATCCCTTCGTAGTAATGGGTGTTGTATTAACACTTATGTTACATAAAGAAAATATCTCCCTAGCAAACTCATACCACGTACAAGCCCCGGCATTAGATGCGTGATACGTTCCATATAATTCTGTTTCCATCAATTCTTTCACACATTGTACTAAATCTTTTACATGGGTTGGAGATCCTGTTTGGTCATTCACTACTTTAATCCCAAGTTGATTTTTAGCAAGCTTCAACATCGTTTCAACAAAGTTATTTCCATACTTGCCGTAAAGCCAAGAAGTACGCACAATAAAGTGACGTGAATGAAAATTCTTAACAAAATTTTCTCCTGCATATTTTGAGGCTCCATACACGTTTATTGGATTAGGAGTATCAAACTCATCATAGCCAGTGTCTTTTTTTCCATCGAATACATAATCCGTGCTAATATAAACAAGTTTAGCTGACAACTTCTCCGCTACTACAGCAACATTTCTTGTTCCAAAAGCATTTACAAGAAATGCTTTCTCTCTTTCAGTTTCAGCTAAATCTACTTTTGTGTATGCAGCACAATGAATAATAATGTTAGGATTTATTTTTCTTAAAATGAGCTCGACTTTTGAAAAATCCGTTATGTCCATATCTTCCCTGCTTAAAGCACAAACTCGATAACCTAAATCATGTAAATCTTCAGCAAACTGCCTGCCTAATTGTCCATTCGCCCCAGTAATCGCTATTACTTTCTTCATAACTCTCTCCCTCTACTAAGATGTACCGTATTTTAGAGGCTTCCACCAGGTTTCATTCCGTTTATACCATTGAATAACCTCCTGAAGGCCCGCTTCAAACGTATATACTGGCTTCCATCCAAGCTCTTTTTTAATCTTTTCAGCATCAATAGCGTAGCGCCAATCATGTCCTAGCCGATCCTTTACAAATGTAATTTGATCTTTAGAGGCGCCTAGCTGTTCAAGAATGAGCTCTACAATTTCAATGTTGCGCTTTTCATTATTTCCGCCGATATTATATACCTCGCCTTTTTTCCCTTTATGGAGTACTAAATCAATCGCTGTACAATGATCATATACATGGAGCCAATCTCGAATATTTCTACCCGTTCCGTATACAGGCAAAGGTTTATTCTCCAAGGCATTTGTAATCATAAGAGGAATCAATTTCTCCGGATATTGATAAGGACCATAATTATTAGAACATCGTGTAATATTTACATGTAAACCATACGTTTTACAGTAAGCTAATGCAATCAAATCCGCACTCGCTTTACTAGAAGAGTAAGGACTGTTAGGGTTCAATGGCGTATCCTCTGTGAATACTCCTGTTTCCCCCAATGAACCGTACACTTCATCAGTAGAAATTTGAATAAATTTTTCAATTTGATTTGCAAGAGCAACTTCTAACAATGTAGTTGTTCCTAATATATTTGTAGAATAAAAGATTTGTGGATTTTCAATACTGCGGTCAACATGTGATTCTGCGGCAAAGTTAATAATACTGTTAATTTCATATTGATCTATTACATGATAAAGCAATTCTTTATTTTGAATATCGCCTTTAATAAACCGGTAATTCTTTCTACCCTTTATCTCTTCTAAATTCAATAAATTTCCGCAATAAGTCAATACATCGTAATTAATAATGTTATAATGCGGATATTTCTTTACTAGAAATCTTATAAAATTACTGCCTATAAAACCTGCCCCACCTGTTACTAAAATATTCATGTGCGTTTCTCCCTAAAATGAAAATTATGATTACCATCTTGTAAAGACGGCAATGCCTGGTCTTTGTCGGATAGAACGGGATACTTAACCGGCCAATCAATTTGCAACTCTTCATCATTCCAGCGTATCCCGCTATCAGATTGAAAATCGTAATGTTCATCGACCTTATACATGACAATTGTGTTAGGGACTAATGTACAAAAACCATGTGCATATCCTTTTGGTACAAGCAACTGCCGATGATTATATTCACTTAATATAAATCCTTGCCATTTCTTATATGTCGGGGATTCTTTTCGCAAATCCACGATAACATCAAATATAACTCCTTTCATCACCTGTACAAGCTTCGTTTGAGCTTTAGGATTTGTTTGAAAATGCAAGCCTCTTATTGTTCCTGCTTCCACCGATTTTGATATATTGTCCTGAACGAATTGATACGGCACTTGTAATTGCTCAAAGACTTTTTTATTATAGCTTTCTTTAAAAAAACCCCTATGATCCTTATATACGTCTGGCTCTACAATGTGTACATTCTCGAATAAAGTTTCAATTACGTTCATTTTCGCCATCACCTCCATTATTCAGGTTTTTCATCAAATTCCTTCCCGAATCGGATTTCTTTTGCGAGTACATTGCTACGCCAAAGAGGGTCATAAACCTCTCTGCTACTTCATCACTCCATTAAATATATAGGTTAATACTCTTCGTTATTTTAATATGCTATTGCTAATTGATTGCCAGAAAGTAAATGATTCCTTATTACTTTTGTCGTGGGATATAGACGTGATTCTGTACCATCAGTAAAAATAACTCTTCTCATCTAATCTCAACTTTAATCGGTTCATTACTTACTCCACGAATAGCAAAATAAACATATCTCTTTATTTATTTTACTTTTTAAACATCATATATATGCCGTTTATAACCATACGGTACTAGCTGAATCCTGTACAATTTTAATTTCTTCTGTTCATTTCATTGCTGATTCCATAATGACATGGAATATTTAACGTAGTACACACATAAAAAGAGGCCTACTGTTTTCAGTCGGTTACTGGATTTTTAAACTGGCATTTATTACTCAAATTAGATATTTAAATTGATATAAAAGGGTGTATTTATCGGAACATTCTTCGCACAAAATCTATCTATTTGCATATATTATAAGTGTTATTAAATATCAACTTAATTGATAAAAAGAAAGGGGAATTTGTCTATGGCTTTCTTACTATGTAAAAGTAGCATTTGTCGCCAGTTTGCCAACATACCACTTGGAACTATTATAACGGTCGTAGGTAAATCTGGTTTTGTTTATGGACCAGCCAAACTTATAGACTTTAATAACTGGACTGGCATAGTTACATTAGAAGAAGAAGATTTACCATCTCCAAGTGCGACGAACATTATAAAAATTAGTTGTAATAATGTTGAAAGCATCATTACAACAGAAGAATAGAAATCATTGTTACAATTGGTGATATATAATGAAGTTACTGTATATTTCTTCTGGTTATCACGGTATTTACAATTATTTAGATCACAGTATGAAAGCTGGGCTAAACGATAATGGTTATGAATGGATCTCCTTTCATCCATTAGAACCCATAGAAAAGCTGCAATCTATTGTTGCCACGTTTCAACCACAAGTGGTTCTAACTATATTAGGAGACTATCTTTCTGTACAAGCTATTCAATATTTTAAAGAAAATGGTATTAAGCTAGCATGTTGGATGACTGAGGACCCTTATTATTTTGATAAGACTTATCAAATGATTAATAGATTCGATTATATCTTTACTATCGATACAGGATCTTTAAAACACTATCAATTAGTCCATCCAAATGCCTATCATTTACCGTTAGGAACGGATTCTACGACTTTTAGAACTCTACTAGCGGGACACGCATACAAAAGCGATTTACTCCTTGTAGGATATCCATATCCCACAAGGATATACCTCATCCATTTTCTCTTACAAAATACAAACTATCACATCTGCTTAGTTGGGAAAGGCTGGCGTAATAGACTACAAAAACTCTGGAGAAACAGCCCTAGAGTTACGATTAAAGATACATGGATGAATCCAAAAGTGGTTTCCTATTTTTACAACGGAGCCAGCATTGTATTAAACCCTCATCGAAGCCACAATTTCTTGCATAATCAAAACGCATCTGGAATTATTAGCGAAAGCATTAATAACCGAACGTTTGATATTGCGGCATGTGGAGCTTTTCAACTAATAGAGGAAAAACCTAACCTTCGTTCTTTCTTTACTGAAGAAGAAATGGTATCTTACCGGGATTATGAAGATTGTCTATGTAAAGTCGTTACCTATATGAATAACAAAGAAAAAAGGCAGGGTATTGCTCAAAAAGCTCAAAAACGAGTGATAAAGCAGCACACATTTGGTCAAAGGGTAAAAGAAATGATGAATATTATTCAAGCATAAAAATTGTATTCTATCGTAAACATAATTTATTTAAAAAATAAAGTGAAACTTAAATTAGTGGGGGTTTTGTATATCCCCACTGATTATTAGCCCTCACCAATCGGGCTTGTACTGACAGTTGATCCCCCACCTATCTTCTTTGTTTTTACTAAACTTTGAGGTGGGGATCTTACTGCCCGTTAGTGCGGGATAAACAACACAATGTATAACAATATCAGGATTTATTTCCTATGAAATAGATATCACTTCCAGGATAATTACAATATGCATTTCTTTTTATATCTAAACTCTTAAGGTGTACTGTCAAATCCATTCCCAAAATATAAATCTTTTGCCAGCGTATTTGCCCTATGGAGGGAATCATGGGTTCCAGCATCAGTCCACCAGCCCTTTAATACATCATAAGTTAAAGTACCTCTCTTAATATATTCATTGTTCAAGTCCGTTATTTCCAATTCTCCGCGGCTAGATGGACTTAATTTTTTGACCATCTCAAATACATCTGCATCATACATATAGATTCCTGTTACTGCATAAGGACTTTTCGGATTCTTTGGTTTTTCCTCTATATTTACAATATAATCCCCCTGTATTTCAGGAACTCCGAATCTTTTTGGGTCATCAACTTCCTTCAAAAGAATTTTCGCTCCTTCTTTTTGCTTCTGATATCCTTTTACATAATGAAGTAATATATCAGAAAATATATTATCACCTAGAATAACAAGCATTCTATCATTACCGATAAATGTCTCACATAACCCTAAAGCCTGTGCAATTCCTCCTGCTTTTTCTTGTACTCTATAAGTAAATGAAACTCCAAAATCTGTTCCGCTCCCTAAGAAATTAACTACATTACCCATATGTTCTTTTCCTGTTACGACAATAATGTCTGTAATCCCGCATTCTTTTAATTTAAAAACTGAGTGATAAATCATTGGATAACGTCCTACAGGCAGCAAGTGTTTATTAGTCACCCTAGTGATAGGGTATAATCGTGATCCTGTACCTCCAGCTAAAATAATGCCTTTCATAAGGTTGCTCCTTTCCCTCTATAAAAGTCTAGAACATAGCCTGATGTTTTAAGTAAGAGCAGAAAAATATCCATGCATCCAAAGGTACCCTTCTGTCTCTACCCTCAAATCCCATAGTGTACCAATGGAAATTCTTTGCAGTATTAATACAATTCTTTAAGGCTCATTTTTATTCTTCATCTTTTCATAAATACGTTTCTTGCTACGCACGTGACACCGAATGAATAAAATTTTTTTATTCTTTTCTCGGAAACCTTAAACTGCTAAAATACTTTTGAAGAAAACTCAGTGAAGTAACAATAGTAAATTTCTTCATAACAACGACTTCAAAACAAAATGCTGTATAGGTTGATTTATTATAAAAAACACACGCTTTATAAACGTTCATTCTTTATTCTATAAAACAATAAAAACCCTTGGTAACAAGGGTTTTTATCTAACTAAGGAAGTTACATTAAGTCTCACAGAAAGCAAGGGCTCAACTTTTATTAGCTGTTATTTCAAATAAATCAGGAGCTAATGTTCGAACACTCACTTCATTTTTATTTATTTCTATTAAATCCAGTTTTTTGAAGAAACTTTTTATTTCTTCTTCTGAAGTTAACGTATGATCCCCTTTTATTGTAGAGAGCGCTCTTACTGAAGACTCCTGGATGGAACTTTCACCTGTTGAATTGATTTTGTCTAATAAACTAATAATATTCTTATACGCATAGTTTTCTTCATCCATAGCCCCATAATAATTTTTGGATAGAATTTTTTTTCCTTCACCTTTTTCTCCTTTAGATAAACAAAAATCGATTAAGTTGAATACTTCACTACTATTCACTGATTTATAGGTAACCGCATTAGGTAAATATTTTTTCTCTCTTTCATAATCAATTGGCATATAAGCAATGACTGGTTTATCAAGTAACAAAGCTTCAATGCCTGTCGTACAACGATTGTGTATTACAACTTTTGAAGCTAAAATCCACATCACAACATTACCATCATGGGCCACAAATACATTTTTATAATTCGACAATTCTTTTCGATAACTCTCTACATTTTCATGAATATGAGGACGAACAACAATATTAAGATTTGGATATTTCCCACTTAATTCTTTAATTAATTGGATAAAATGTTCATATACCTTCTTTATATAACGTTCATTAGGATTAAATCCTCTTAGAAAGTGATTATATTGAGTAAATCTTGTATTTACTAAAATAAAATCACCAAACTTTTGTTCAATCATTTTAACTTCATCACTATATAAACCTCGGAACTTTTTCTTGAGTAGATCGAAACGCGGATGACCAGTTAAATGAAATTTCTGCTTAAATTCAGGAAAAGTATTTGTAACGATTTCTTTATGAGCATCTCCCCAGCAATAAACATGCTCAAGTATTTTGACATACTTATCATCTTTTCCAAGACGGCTATAATTATTGCTATTAAGGAATAATCCTTCTTCTTCATCTAATTCAACGATAGAATAGCCTAGTTTGTATGCATGATCCATATATTCTTTCCTTGCATCACCATAAGGAGTTCCCTTTGAACAAATAATCCCCTTAGGTAATAACTCCAAATGAGCGAGAATAGGCGTATGTGTTCCTAGAACAATCCGATAATTCTCTTTAATTGCATAATAGGTTAAGAGTAATTTTGCGTCGAATTCCCTTGTTTTTGATTCGATTGGCAAGTAAAGAAACTTTTGCGACATAAACATCACCCCTTCTTATTGTTTCAATCAAAAATAATCTTGCCTTTAGTAGCGAATAGTATTTTTTCTTATAGATGAACCTTTAATTAACGAAGGCCTCCTTCATCCCTTACTGTTTACTGGCCCTCACCAATCAGGCTTTTACGGGCAGCTCACACTTAATTTCTTTGCTTTTTCGGAATTTTGAGGTGGGGTCTTACTGCCCACAAATAATGGAATAAACCTACTGAATCCATTAATATTTACTATCATTCATTCCTTTCTTGAAAATTTTTTAAATTTGTTGCTTTCTCATTAATTTCTTCTCTGTTTTTTAATAATCTTTTTAATAAGCTTAATATTTCAGTACTAGTTACATTATCAATAATCCATCCACCTTGGTATCTTTTCACTCGTTCAGCAGGAGCACCTAGATTAAATGTAATAATGGGATATCCCGATAACATCGCTTCACTTGTTGTATAGGAATACGTTTCAGGACAAACTGAGGGAGTAATCACCAATGCTATTTCTTTTTCAGCTAATATTTCTGATAAATCATCAACTTCATATCTTCCTGTTACTTCAAACTTACCTTCAACACTTTTGTGTGGATGAAAGTGAATATTTGTTATCCCAATTACCTTTATGTTTATTGGTAAATTTTCTTTAATAATTAAATCCTTTAGCTCATATATAATACTTGATCCTTTTGGATAATCAATGGCTCCTACAAAAGCAATATTTAAATCTTGTTTATTTAGAAAATCCTTATTAAAAGTGTATGCTATTTTTGAATCAATGGAATGTTCTATTACTTCTATCTGGATATCTTTATAATATTTCAAAAGAATTTCTTTCGTGTTATAGCTAGGTGTTATCACCTTTTTGGCCCCTATCAAAAAAGAATGAAACGCTTTTCTCCAATCTTCAATGTTAATCGTTTCTTTTGGATATAATTTTGCAATACACCCCTGACAGATTTCTGGATTCGTTTCAGCATTACAATATTTCTTTTCATAGTTAATTAAATTATAACTTGGGCAAATACAATAAAAATCATGAACAAAAAAACAATAATCCACCAGTGAGTGTTGTATTAAACTGAACATCTTTGCAATTGGATACTTAAATAAATGATTAATAAAAATGAGATCAATTCTTAAAGCATTTAATAATTTTTTAAAATTCATTTCATTTAGTTTATTTAGTTTAAGATGATAATGTATTGGTTCAGAATGATTATGATCAGTTAAAATTAAATAATCTGTCCTAGGTATTAGTGTGTATATCCTCTCATCATCTTCTAATTTTTTTATATGGTTAGCTTGATAGATTGAGGCACCACCACCTAAGCCATGGTCGATAAATAATCTGCCCTTTTTAGAAGAATATTTATCGGCGACCATTACACTTTTCATAAATTCTCTTATATTTTTCATTGGATCGCGCCTTATAAATTCTTGTATTCTTTTATTATAATTGGGGTATCGGTTAAGTAATTTTTTCAAATTACTTGACATTAACTCTTGTTTACTGCCATCTATTTGATTAAAACTGACACCATGTTTATGATAAATGAACACATTTGGGATCAATATATTTTGATATCCTTTATGCTGAGCTCTCATGCACCAATCGTTTTCCTCGCCATATCCTTTGCCAAAAACCTCATCATCAAAGATTCCGATATCATGAATAACATTTCTATTTAATGCCATGCAGAAGCCTACACCTGTTGGAATTACTATCCCTTTGTTAATGATATATTTTGAAAAATATGAATCGACTTCATTTGTATTCATATCGTACGGTAATTCATTATCTTGAAGAAAATTTGGATAGGAACAAATCGTAGCACTATTTGAGAAAGGAGTAACTGATGAGATTTTATTATTTACTAGAATAGGGTTAATTAAACGCCGAAAACAATGAGGGGGAATTTCTGTATCACTATTTAATAAAATGGGGTGATTCATTGTTAAAAGTAATCCTTTATTAATACTCTGTACGTATCCCAGGTTTTTATTATTGTGTATAACCACTAACTTTTTTAAATTTTGAGGTGATTTGTTTGATTTCAAATTCTCCAAAAAATGATATATTCGTTCATCTGTACTAGCATCATTAATTAAAAATAAATTAAATTGAAGATCTGCATTATCATATATGCTTTCAATACATCTCTTCGTAAATTCATAACCATTATATATTGGTATAATCACATCTACTTCAGTATCTTGAGGTAAGTTATTCTTATATTCAACATAATTTATTTCATCAAATGTTTCTAAACTAAATTGATCAAGAATAGAATCATTTAAAAAAGATGGTTCATCAGCTTCTTCGCTTATGTTCGAAATAGATTGGATATCTGTTGGCTTTTCGTAGTTCAAATTTAAAATCAATCCTTGTTCGCCACCCTTTAAATATTTATCCATATGGGACTTAATCTCTCTTTCGTTTTTTGAATAATCCCAAATTCTCAAATGATTTACTTGTCCTTCAAAATATCCGTATACTTCACATCCTCCAATATTTCCTGATGCAAAGATATTACTCTTTGCACTTTTTAATCCTTTTTTTACAAAACTTCCATTCACATATAAGTTTGGAGTATTGTTTTCATAAACAATAGCTATATGAGTCCAATCGTCTATTTTTCTTTTATATATGAGTAGAGCAAATGCATCATTGCCACTAAGTTCATATACTGTTACCCCATTCGTTCCAACTGATATTCCCGTACCCGATTCATCTTTTTGCTCAATGGCAGATTTCCCCGGGCTAATAATGAACCTTTGACCGGAAATACTATACTTTCCTTCAGCCGATTCCCAATTTAAGTTAAGTTCCTTTTGAGGCTTTATCCAAAACTCATAAGTGAAATTATTTTTAACATTTCTAAACAAATCCTTTGTCTTTATCATTTCCTGCCCTTTGAAATTTAAAAATCCTTGCAACACATTGTTCACCCTCGCTTATATAATTCATTCTACAATTCAAAAAACGAAAATATTTAACTATTAAAATTAAAAGATATATATACTTTTTTGCAAATTATTTAATAGCACTATTTAACGCCTATTTCAAGTTCATTGAATTAAATGTTTTTTATTAATGAAGATACATTATTATTATTTGAGTTTTATAATCGACTAATTATACACGATCGATGTTTTTATTCATTACTAATTAGTGATATAAACTATGCAATCAAACAATAGAAATCGAACTTAGGCTTTTACTTTTATCATGCTATGTTTTGTTTTGTTTTTTGTATAGTTACACAGCCTATCTTGAAAAAAGATGGTGCATTATGCTCTATATTAAAGACATAATCCCCTCTATGTGCTTGAACAGCTTATGAACATGTAACACTTTTAGATTAGAAAATTTTGGGGTACCACTTATATCTAAAAACGAAGATTTTGATTTCTAGCATTTCCATAATATAAAAAAGCTATTAAACAGATTTATCATTCCTGAACCATAAAATAAAAAAACGGTAAGGCACAATTACAAGTAAATTACAATCTAGGCTTATTTACTATTTCGATAAAACTATAAGGAAATATGGAGATGATACCCAAACGTTTCCACGAAATATTCATAGTAATAGATAGAGAAAATGTATTCAATAAAAAAGGATGTGAATAAAATGGATTTAACAGGAAAAACAATTTTAGTTACTGGTGGAACAGGCTCTTTCGGAAAAAGATTTATAAAAAAAGCCCTGGAACTTGGTGTAAACAAGATCATTGTTTTTAGTCGTGATGAGTTGAAGCAATACGAAATGGCTCAAGAGTATACCGATTCGCGTATTCGTTTTTTTATTGGGGATGTACGTGATAAAGCTCGTTTATACCGGGCATTTGCTGGGGTTGATATTGTAGTTCATGCAGCTGCTCTGAAGCATGTAGGTGCATGTGAGTACAATCCGTTTGAAGCTATTAAAACAAATATCTATGGTGCTCAGAATATCATTGAAGCTGCTATAGATTGTGGAGTGCAACGTGTCATTGCTTTAAGTACAGATAAAGCTGCTTCTCCAATTAACTTATACGGTGCAACAAAATTAGCATCAGATAAACTTTTTGTGGCAGCAAATGCTTATGTAGGGAGCAAGAATACAAGATTTTCAGTTGTACGTTACGGAAATGTAGTAGGCAGCAGAGGCAGTGTAGTGCCATTTTTTAAAAGTATAAAAAATACTGGGAAGATCCCTATTACAGATAAACGTATGACCCGATTTTGGATAACACTTGATCAAGGCGTGCAATTTGTTCTTGATAACCTTCAGCGAATGAAGGGCGGAGAAATTTTCATTCCTAAAATCCCTAGCATGAAAGTAACAGACTTGGCAAAAGTAATTGCACCTAAATGTAAAATTGAGTTTATAGGGATCCGTCCAGGGGAGAAACTTCATGAGGCCATGATAACTGAAGACGATGCTCGTCATACTTTAGAATTTGAAAATTACTATATCATTCAACCAGAATTCAATTGGTGGGATAAAGCAAATATAGGTGAAGGCAAACCGCTTCCAGAAGGTTTTAGTTATGCAAGCGACAAAAATGATCATTGGTTAACAAAGGAAGAGTTAAAAAGATTCATTAATGAATAAGATAACAGAATAACTAAAATGAATGAAAACAATCTATAAGGGAGTATTAATAATCATGAAACATCTTTTAGCGCTTCATGGAGGAAAACCCGTACGAGATCATTATTTGCCATACGGTAAGCAATCCATAGATGAAGGTGATATCCAAGCCGTAATAAACATTTTAAAAAGTGATTTTATTACAACCGGCCCAACAATAAAACAATTTGAAGATCAAATGGCAGCATATGTAGGTGCCAAATATGCCGTAGCATTTTCAAGTGGAACAGCCGCCTTGCATGGAGCTTGCTTTGCAGCGGGAATCTCCACTGATGATGAAGTTATCACCACATCGATGACATTCGCTGCCAGTTCTAACTGTGTCCTTTATCAAGGTGGCGTGCCGGTATTTACAGATATAAACTCCGATACTTACAACATTGATCCTAATTTAATAAAAGATAAGATTACAAATAAAACAAAAGCAATTATACCTGTACATTTTACAGGACAACCCGTTGAACTTGAAGAAATTTCAAAAATTGCTCGAGAATATAATCTAACAGTAATCGAAGATGCAGCTCATGCATTAGGCGCTACTTACAAAAAGAAAAAAATTGGTTCAATTAGCGATATGACCATGTTCAGTTTTCACCCCGTCAAACATATTACAACAGGCGAAGGTGGAATCATTACAACAAATAATGAGGACTACTATCAAAAACTTCTGCAGTTTCGAACACATGGAATCACCCGTCATCCTAATAATTCAACTGAGAATCATGGTCCTTGGTACTATGAAATGCAATTTCTTGGCTATAACTATCGGATGACAGATATCCAAGCAGCTCTTGGATTATCACAACTGCAAAAATTAGATTCTTTTATTGCTAAAAGAAAACAATATGTAGCAATGTATGATACGGAGCTAAAAGATTTACCAGAAATTATTCTGCCAAAACAATTAAGTCATGTTGATTCAAGTTGGCATTTGTATATCATTCAGTTAAATTTATCAATGCTGAAAGTTGGCCGAAAAGAAATCTTTCAAGCGTTACAGCAAGAAAATATTGGTGTCAATGTTCACTACATTCCGGTTCATTTACAACCCTACTATCAAAAATTAGGTTATCAAAAAGGAATTTGCCCCCATGCTGAAAAATTATATGAAAGTATCATTACTCTACCATTATTTTCAGAAATGAGTGAACAAGACGCTAATGATGTCATTCATGCAGTTAAAAAAGTAATAAATTTTTATAAAAAATAAATGAATAAAAAGGTGATGAAATGAAAGTTGCTGCTATTATTCAAGCTCGAATGGGCTCAACTAGGCTTCCGGGAAAAATCCTGAAGAAAGTTCTTGATAAAACACTATTAGAATATCAAATTGAACGAGTAAAAAAAGCAAAAACAATTGACCAAATTATTGTAGCTACTACTACAAAGCTCAATGATAATCCAATCATTGAGCTTTGTAAGCAACTTTCTGTTCCTTATTATCGTGGATCAGAAGATGATGTATTATCACGCTATTATGAAACTGCAACAAATTTTTCTGTGGATGTTGTAGTTCGATTAACTTCAGATTGCCCCATTATCGATCCTAATATTATTGATAAAGTAGTTCATTGCTATTTAAAACAGCAAAATAAATATGATTATATCTCTAATACACTAACCCGTACGTATCCGAGAGGACTAGATACAGAGGTTATACCCTATCGAATTTTAAAACGAACATATGAAGAAGCCAATGAGCCCTCACATCGTGAGCATGTGACTGCTTATATATATAACAACCCTGGGAAATTCAAACTGTTAAATGTCCATCATGACTTAGATGAAAGTAAACATCGCTGGACTGTCGACACGAAAGAAGACTTTATTCTGATTAAAAACATTATTACCAGATTATATCCAGTTAATAGTCAGTTTTCTTTCAGCGATATTTTAAATTTATTAAAACAAGAACCAGATTTGTTTTATATTAATAGTCATATAGAACAAAAGAAGATAGGTATGTAAATCAGATGAACATATTCATTCGAGTAGATGCTTCTATAGAAATTGGAACAGGTCATGTTATGCGATGTTTAACCTTAGCAAAGGAATTAAAAAATCTAGGACATCAGGTAGCTTTTATATCTAGGGAATTAAATGGCCATATGTGTAACTTTATAAAATCTAAAAGATACACAGTATATATGTTACCCAAAATGAAACTAGTGAATAATAATTGTAATACCGCTCATGCTCACTGGCTTCAAACTAGTTGGGAAATAGACGCACAACAAACAATAAATATTATAAGTCAGAACATTTCTCCTGTGGATTGGCTTATTGTAGACCATTACGCTTTAGATAAAAAATGGGAAGAAAAATTGGAGGAATTCACCCAATATATAATGGTTATAGATGATTTAGCAGATAGATTACATATGTGTGATGTACTGCTCGATCAAAATTATTATACAAATATAGACCAAAGATATACAAAATTACTCCCTAAAAATTGTATAAAATTATTAGGTCCCAAATATGCACTGCTAAGGACAGAATTTTTAAAGGAACGGAAAAATGTAAGAAAAAGAACTGGTAATCTTAAAACAGTACTCATATTTTTTGGTGGAAGTGATCCCACTAATGAAACATCCAAAGTAATCAAAGCTCTAGAAGCACTAGACTGTACACAGCTTCTTATTCATGTAGTTGTCGGTCAAGCAAATCCTCAAAAAGACTTCATCCAAAATTTATGCAAAAAACATTCAAATATGACCTTCCATTATAATATTGATTATATGTCCCGATTAATGAATGAAGCAGATCTGGCAATATGTGCTGGAGGTTCGACAACTTGGGAAAGATATTGTTTAGGGTTACCTGCACTATTAATCTCAGTGGCATATAATCAAATTGAAATATGTAAAGCAGTAGGAAATTTAGGTATTGATTTTTATATTGGAAAATCAGATGAAATTTATGAGAAAGATATTTGTAATTCCATTGAGATTGTTAGGAGCGGAAACTTTGATTTAGAGGTCTCTTCTAAAAAAGCATTAGAAATGGTAGACGCTTTCGGGAAAACACGTGTAGTATCGGAAATTTTACTATATTAAATGTTAAGGAAGATATTATGAACATTCTATTATTAGGATCTAAAGGTAATAACTTGTACAGTTTTCTTAAATCATATGGAGATAGTGTTGTTTTCTATGAAGATAAAATAGACATTCACTCACCTATTCTTACTCATATTGATTTTATTGTCAGCTATGGATATAGATATATAATTCCTCCTTCAATTATAGAGAAATTTAATAACAAGATTATTAACTTGCATATATCTTATCTTCCCTGGAATAAGGGGGCTGATCCCAATTTATGGAGTTTTCTTGAAGATACACCTAAAGGGATTACAATTCATTATATAGATAACGGATTAGATACAGGGGATATTATCGCTCAATTGAAAGTTCCCTACAAGGAAAATGATACACTAAAAACCTCTTATGATAGACTATGCCAAGAAATAGAACAACTTTTTATTAAGAATTGGGAGTTAATTCGTTCTGGAAAAGTTATGAGGAAACCACAACCTCCTGGCGGCAGTTATCATAGATTAAAAGATAAAGAAAAGTATTTGAATTTCCTTACTGATGGATGGGATACGTCAGTGAAAGATATAATAGGTAAAGCAAAAATGAACGGTTAGAAAGGAGAAGATAGAATGAAAGATGTTGAGATTAATGGAAGAAAAATAGGTCGTAATCAACAACCATTTATCATTGCCGAAATGTCTGGAAACCATAATCAGTCATTGGAACGTGCATTACAAATCGTTGAAGCTGCAACAAAAGCTGGTGCACATGCTCTAAAAATTCAAACGTATACAGCTGATACTATGACACTCGATATAGATAATAAAGATTTTAAAATAGAAGATGCAGACAGTTTATGGAAAGGAAACACGCTTTATAAACTATATCAGCAAGCTTACACACCTTGGGAATGGCATAAACCGATTTTTAATAAATGTAAAGAACTAGGTATAACCCCATTTAGCACCCCATTTGATGAAACAGCAGTTGATTTTCTAGAATCCCTAAATGTTCCTTGTTATAAAATTGCTTCTTTTGAAAATACTGATATCCCTCTAATCTGTAAAGCTGCCTCTACTGGCAAACCGCTTATTATCTCCACCGGTATGGCTACAATTTCAGAATTAGATGAGACTGTCAAAGCTGCCAAATCAGCAGGCTGTAAAGACCTTATTTTGTTGAAATGTACAAGTACGTATCCTGCTTCCCCGGAAAACACTAATATTTATACAATTCCTCATATGAGGGAATTATTCCAATGTGAAGTAGGTTTATCAGATCATACATTAGGAGTAGGTACTGCAGTCGCAAGTGTTGCACTGGGAGCAACTGTAATTGAAAAACATTTCACTTTATCTAGGGCTGATGGAGGAGTAGACTCCGCGTTTTCAATGGAAGCAGACGAACTAAAATCTCTTGTTATGGAAACAGAACGAGCATGGCAGGCACTAGGGAAGGTTTATTATGGACCGACTGAGATGGAAAAAAGCTCATTAAAGTTTCGTCGTTCTCTATATGTTGCACAAGATATGAAAGCTGGAGATCTTTTAACAACAGAGAATATAAAAGCCATTCGACCTGGATATGGTTTGGCACCAAAATACCTTCCTATTTTGCTAGGAAAGAAAGTGAAAAAAGATGTTGTTAAGGGAACACCTGTAAATTGGGATTTGATTTAACGGAAAACTTCTTAATGAAAAAACAAAATTCCTGTCTCTGTTAATCAAATTTCCCACATAAATTTCACCATTTTTTTACCTATGAAGCATTTTCTATCAGGGGCTATTGTCATGTTTTGTCAACTAGTCCCTCTTTCATTTTATATGGTTAAAAAAGCCTCTACACAACTCTTTATCTGCAGTTATTCTACGGATCTTTAAGAGTCACAATTACCATTTTAATCCTTCCCTTCTTTTCATTGATGAAAAGATTATAAAATCCCTTTATTTTGACAAGCTACCGATAGATTACTTGCTTTCTCCAATATTTCATTGCGATTTACGAAGAGTTTTTGTAATACTTGCAAGACACTCCTACTACTAATTTCTTTTAGAATCCATCCCCCTTTATATTTTCTTATTTGCTCCGCTGGGGCTCCCATATCAAATGCAATAACCGGATACCCTGAAAACATAGCCTCATTGGTTGTATAAGAAAATGTCTCTGGACATATAGAAGAAGTTATAACGATAGCTATTTTATGTGTTGCCAAAATATTAGAAATTTCCCTACTATCATATGGTCCTGTTACAACAAAATGTCCGCTAGGGCTGACAAATCTTCTTTTATGCCTATCTGTTAACCCAATTACCTTTATACAAAAAGGTAGCTTCCCCCTTTCAATTTCCATCTTAAGTTTATATAAAATGTGTGATCCTTTATTTTTGTGTATATTTCCTACGAAGGCGACATTAAGCTTTTTTTCACTTGTAAATTCAGGGGTATATGTATAGTGGATATTAGAAGATAAAGGATGTTCCTGTACATCTATAGCAATGCTAGGGAAATGTTTTTTTACAATTTCTTTTGTACTGTTGCTTGGAGCGATTACCTTCTGAGCATTTGATAAAAAAGATTCAAATGTTTTTCTCCAAGTTTGAATATCTGTTTCCCTTCCCCCACTCAAACACGCCGTACATATATTCACATCTGTTTCATTATTGCAGTAAGGACCATTCCTTTTAATCAAATTAACGAGAGGGCATATGCAAAAAAAATCATGTATAAAATAAATATAATCAATTCCAGAATGTTGAACGAATTTTATAAACTCAAATATAGGAAATTTAATAAGATGATTGATATAAATTAACTCAATATTTATTGACTTAAGTAGTAATCGGAAGCTATTTTCATCATAATTATGAAACTCGAACTCATCGTACAGAGGGATTTCCTGATTTATATCTTCTATACGAAAAATTCCCGCTCTAAACGTCAGCTTATACATTCTATACTTATGTTTATTCTCCTCAATATACGTATTTTGATAGTATTCTACTCCCCCACCTATAGGATTCATCACAAATAAAATGCCTTTCTTTTTTGAAACACCGGTTCTCTCTAACAACACTCTCCCTCCTTCATTTAAATCTTCTAATGTACCATTCCAACTCATTATCTTCCATAATTTATAAATATATATTTTCATAAACAAAAATATTACACCATTTATTTTCACATGAAATAATAAGGCGAAATTGTATCCCCCATCAAGTAATCACTACCATAAGACGGATGGTTACGAAGGTTTTCTTTCCTTATAATTCAAAAAAGTCACCCACGTTTGCTTTAATCCAAACATTTTATATCCCCCTACATATATTGACTATATGTGTCTTTAGAAAACACATATTCAAATAACAAATTTAAGGTTAGGTGAAAAATATGGCAAATTGCAAAGGTATAGCTTGTTTTTTATTTAATATTTGGCCATCAGGAGTTATAGTTACAATTACAACCAGAACTGGACAAATTATTGGCCCTGCTTCTCTTTATGAATTTCATCCCGGAATTTGTCTAGTTATATTAGAAGAAGAAAGTTCAATAACACCACCATCCACTAATTTTGTACTCATAAGTTGTGAAGATATAGAAAGTGTTACTCTCCATTCCTAATTTAATGAACTCTACAAATTACTTTGTACTTTCAGTGAAAGGAGTAATCGCTAAACATTCTAAAAATTATGTTTTTCTAACTCTAGCAAGTTTGATTTTTTACAATTAAACAATTTTTGCACCAAGCATAGCATACTTTTAGGCAGCACCACCTAGTGTGTAAAAGGTTTTTCCTCATAAAGTTGCGACTTTCTTCCGCTTTTCTAACAAATGAAACTTCTAAAAGAATATTTATGTGTTCTTGAGTATTACCTTGTATTATTTATAGCTTTATATTCAATTTGTTTTTTCTTTTCCCTTATTACTAGTTCTTCCACCCAAAGCATAATAGAAAAACAAATAAGATTTACAATTCGTCTTAAATCAAAATAGGCATAAAAAAACGCTATCCTTTCTGCATGGAGTGAACCCTGAGAATGAGACGATAAAAAACACCTCTCTAAATCGTAAGTATCAGTTATGATTTTAATGGAGGTGTTTTTCGTATGGGGAAAAAGACGCATTATCCTGCCGAAATAAAGTGGAAAGTAGTTGAAATGAAACACCAAGGATTCAAAAATAAAGAAATTATGGATGCCTTAGGAATTAAACATGTGGCTCAAATTAAAACTTGGATGAAATGGTATCGTGAAGGCGAAACCTATCGGTTTGAACAATCTATTGGGAGACAATCTGCACATGGAAAAGGCTTAAAAAAGTTAACAGAACTTGAACAAAAAGAATTAGAAATACGTTATTTAAAGGCAAAGATTATATTGCTGGAAAAGTGCCAAGAAATCTTAAGGAGGTGGGAGGAAAAGAAGAAATAATGAAAATGATAAAGGAATGGCAATCAATTTTTACAATTGCAGAACTGTGTTCCATATTTAATATTTCACGTGCTACTTATTATCGTTGGAAAACGCAGGAGAAAACAGTAACTAATCATGAAGAAAAAACCGTAATAGAAATATGTCAACATCATAAATATCGGTATGGATATCGTCGGGTTACAGCTTGTCTACGTGATCAATTTAACATCGTAATGAATCATAAAAAAGTATTACGTATCATGAGAAAATATAACGTATTATCTCGGG
>NZ_JAHCDO010000026.1:0-55546 GCF_050768835.1 Bacillus pfraonensis
GTTGCGATAGGTAAGACTTTGAAGTTATCTCCATCTTTTCCCCCGCTTAGCACTGTACGTGCGACTTTCATCGCATACAGCGCCCCATCTTATCCTTTTATACTAAAGCAACTAGATTACAAACAATGTTGTACTCACCAACGTATTCATTCCCTTTTCTTACGAAAAGTCACATTATCTTACTCGACCCTGTGAGTTACATCCAGTTGATTTAGTTTTCAAAGAACAAGACTAGGGACTATCCCTCCACATTCGTTACATGCTTCGTCGGTACTGTATCCCCACCTTCACAAGAATGAAGCAATTTCGGTTCGTTAGAACCTTATATGCATCTGTCCGCTAGTAGGCGTTGGTGACAGTTTCTTGCTTACCACGTTCCGATTTGACTTAGCTGTACATATATCCTTAGGCGCTTACTGTAAGCCTGTTATCTTTACACCCTCATCGTTAGATGTTCCGAATTTCATATCCTTTAATCTTACTTTTCGGTAGATAACATCGTCATTGACGACATACACATTTCTTGTGTATTAATAATTTAGACCCGTACATTCGCAAGTTCGCCAGTCCGTTATTTAGGACATTCTCACCATAGATATTTTGTAGCATCCCGACCTATCCATTACCATATGATTTCTCACTTAGGTTTTGTTCAGTCGACTTCACCTAGCTTCATACAATTTGTAACTACTATCACGCCTTGCATGTAGGAGTATTAGATAAATAGTTTCAGCTCAACCTGACGGCTTTCATTCCTACTTTCAGTCAATCAGTTGTTGTTATCAAGTTTGATAACCCTCCCATTTCTTGTTTATACACTTATAGGGAAACGTGTCGCACAAAGGATTATTTTGTTCAAATTTCCGATAAATGTTAATATTCTTCATAAAGGAGGTCTATTGATGAAGAATATATAGACAAAGATTTTTATAGGTGTTCTCATAGGAATTCTCATAGGAACCGCTCTTTTAATAACTTGGTACTTTGTTAATATTTCTCTTTTTTGGAATCAACCTTAAATTAAACGCGTTTTAAAATATAACTATTAAAAATATATCCTTATGTTTGTTTAAGGAATATTCCGTCAATAATGTAGATACAATAATCTTTCTCCAACCCCCTTGGAGTCGTTAAGCAGTTAGCTTTTGCTAGCTGCTCTTTTGTTTAAAATGAAATTTTTGTGGTGTTTCTCTACAATCCAATACACTTTTTCCTATCTACTATAGTTAGTAAAAAACTTAAACCTCACTAAATATACTTGAAAGTGTTATAATTTGAATGTTTTCAACATTTCGATTACGGAGGGTTAGAGAATGAAAATTGCAATAGTCTGTTTCGATAACTTCACTGATATAGATGTTTTTTTACCATGGGATTTATTAAATCGTGTACGTCTAGTTGGTGGTATTTCTGATTGGGAGGTCCAACTATTAGGAACAGAAAAAACTCATGTATCCATGTCTGGTTTACGTATACCCATGACAGGAAGCATACCCGATATCCCTTCTGCTGACGCTGTAATATTTGCAAGTGGTAAGGGTGTACAAGATTTATATAAAAATCAAAAATATCTTAATAACATCCATGTAGATCCTCAAAGACAATTAATAGGCTCTATGTGTTCTGGTTCACTACTACTAGGAGCTAAAAAATTGTTAACTGGCAAAAAAGCAACTACATATCCATCCGTAGTAGAACAACTTGAAGAATTTGATGTAGACGTTATTGAACAAAGTTTCGTAAACGAAGGCAATATTTCGACTGCTGCAGGTTGCTTTGCTGCACAAGACCTCTCAGCTTGGATTATAAGAACCCTAATTAATGAAGAAATGGTTGATACTGTGCTAGAAACTGTTCAGCCAGTGGGCAAAGGTTTATATTTTTAATTTCAAATCAAGTTAGATATTTATTTCTGACTTGATTTTTTTATAAAATAGCGTTTTTGTATTAATTTCTTGCATATATAGAAAACACTTCTTCTAAATCAATTTCTTGCACACTTTCCACAAACATTCGTAGAGTGTATGGAGAGAGAAATGATTCTAAAGGCACCGAATCTCCTCTTGAAGGAGCGTGAACTGTTGCACGCTCTTTCTTACATAAACACTTTCTTATTCAAATAACTATTTTATTACGTTTCCTAACTTACAGTAATGTCCTTGAAAAAACATTCATATATATTTATTGGATGTACTTTGAAATCCCTAGAGTATCAAATACTTTTAAGAGTTGACTGACCAATACTATTCGGCTAATCTTTACAAACTTATTAAAAATAACATAGATACACAAAAAAGCTACGTTTTATATGGGATAAAAAATCAACTTACACAAAGGAGTTTGATTATTTGTGAATTACCAAAATGATAACAATTCTAAAATTCACAAACCTTGCTCTTGTCCATCCCCCACGGCTAATAGTTTAAATGTTGTTTAAACTATCCCAACAATAGTTTCTGTAAATTCTGCGATTCCACTAGATACCGTGGTAAATTCTAATGGTACGGCAATCTCATTCACACCACCAACAACTGTTTTACTTGAAGGTGGAAGAACCTATTTGGCAATCTATGAAGTGCAAGTTATTATTCAATCAGGAGGTAATTCTGCAGGTATCACTATGTATCTTAATAATAATGCAATCATTGGCTCAGGTACTTCTCTAGGATATACTGCAGGATTCACTTCTGTATCAGCACCCGCAATTTTTACTACACCTCCAGGTATAACAAGTACTCTTACTGTTAATGTAGGACCATATTCTAATCCATTAAATACATTAGGCTTAACTCTTGCTGTTGTAGCATTAACATAATAAAATCTAATACTCTCTAAAATAATTTTCTTTGTTCTTTAACTGAAGTTTTGGAGCTAGCCATTAGGAAATCAATATAACTACATATAGAAAAAGAACATTATTTGGATCGATAGTACTGGGTGACTCGGCTGGCACAATTGCTGAGTCACCTATTTTACTATAATAAAATAACGCTTTTGTTCAGTTTTTTGTTATTCATGGATCCCTAAGCTTTTTCGCTATCAATAATCTCCCACTTAACCACATCGGACTCTAATTCTGTAAAAATGGATTCTAAATCATCACTTTCAGCATCAAATTTTGCCATTTCCTCAATTGTCATGCCTTCCTCATAATGTTTTGGATCCGGAACGTATTCAATTACCATTGTTCGTATTAAACGGATTTTCTTAGCTATATTGTTCTCCTTTTCAAATAAAATTCAAATTTTATACTACTTCATATCCATTCGATTCTTACAATCTTCTTCACTAAATCTTTTTGTGCAACACTTATCAATCGAAAATGTAACGGGTCAAGAGATTAACCAAAATGACAAGTAGAACGTACAAATCGATTGATAAGCAACATCCTAAAAAAATAAAAAACGTATCTCTCATTATACTGAGGATACGTTTTTATTTACAAAAGAAGACCTACTCTGCAGAAAGAGATAACTGCCAAGAAACACCATATTTATCATTAACCCAACCGAATTTTTTGCTGAATGGATGAGCTGCTAGCGGCATTAGAACTTCTCCTTCTTCTGCTAACTTATGAAAAACTTCATCAATCTCCTCTTCTGTATCACAATTTACATATAGCGACATTGAAGGAGTAAATGTAAAGTCATGCTTCATATTACTATCGATACACATAAACTGTTGCCCATTTAATGTGAATGCAGCATGCCTGACAGTTCCTTCTTTGCCTGGTCCATTTACATCATAACGAGAAATAGCTATAATTTCTGACTGCTCAAATAAGGAAGTATATAAATTCATTGCTTCCTCGGCATTACCGTCAAACATTAAAAAAGTAGTAATTTTTTGTTTTGAATTCTTCAATTAGAAGTATCCTCCTTTTATATAGATACATATGAAATTGCTCGTTAGCGAAACGAACGTACATTCCCTTTCTTGTATTCTCTTTGAAAAGTATAGAATTGTCAACTAATTTAATTCCTTCTTTTTGTTCAAATACATACCTTCCCATTTTTATTGTTAAAACCCCATGTATCCAAGCCAGGTTAGCAACTTTTCTTCACGTATTTTGATGTCAGTTTTTTCTTTTTTATACTTGCCAAGATACTTTTCAGCAGCGATACTCCCATCCATCATAAAAAGTACTCGTTCCGTCTTAGCAGCCACCTTTGCATCATGGGTTACTAACATAATCGTAGTTCCAGAACGGTTGATGTCAGCTAAAATATCCATTATTTCATGAGTCGCCTTTGAATTTAAAGCACCCGTTGGCTCATCACCAAAAACAATATCTGGATTGTTGATTAGTGCACGGCAAATAGATACCCTTTGTAGCTGTCCCCCTGATACCTGTGTGATATCATGATTTGATAACTCTGATATTCCTGTCTTTCTCATCAATTCACTCGCCCGTTTATTTATCTTTTTTCGACTTTCATTTTTTGCTAGATAGGCAGATAAAATAACATTATCAAAAATATTTAGATTTTTAAGCAGGTTACTTTGCTGAAAAATAAAGCCCATTTTATGAAGACGCAGTTTTGATAATTCTTCTTCAGATAAACTAGAGATTTCTCTATTCTTAAATACCACACTTCCTGAAGTCATTTTATCCATACCGCTAATCGTATAAAGCAATGTTGATTTTCCAGAGCCAGATGGCCCCATAACAGATATAAATTCCCCCTCTTTGATTTCTAGATTAATATCTTTAAGCACATGTTGTTTATCTGTTTTTCCCAATGAATACACTTTATTTAAATGACTCACTTGTAAAATGCTTTTCATTCCATTCACCTCTCAGTCTCCCATTCTTTTTAAATCGCCTGTATTTTTCATTGTCATACTACTTATAAATGTTGTCATCGTTACAGCTATCACAAGCGATAATGGACAGAAAATATAAGAAATGACAGGATTAATAACAAACTGGATATTTGAGGCACCCATGAACGAACCAAATCCACTAACAAGTTTTTCTCCAAACGTACCCGCTATAAATGTTCCTAATACAATGCCAATTAGTGAAATCAAAATCGCTCTAGTAATATATTGCACCTGAATATTTCGGTAAGAAAATCCAAGACTCTTCATAATAATGATTTGTGAAGAATCTTTTGCAATCAGCATCTTAAAAAACATGGCTGCAATCAAGACGACGATAGCTATGGCTATTACAATCGCTAATCCTGTAACTAGTTTCAACTGATCGATGGTTCCTCCCAATGTCTGTGACAAATACTCTTCCATATCCGTCACTTTCGCAGGATAAAAGGCCTGTTTGTATTCTTCCATCTTAACTTTTTTATCAACGTTAGATTTCATATCCAAATTCAAAACATGCCATAAAATACGATCAGAATCGTACGGTACATGTGCCTTAGCTGTTTTACCACCATTCGTTACATCCTGATATATACCGCATACAGTTAATTCCATCTTCTTTCCATTTACAATGAGTATCAATACATCTCCAACATTCTTTTTTAGTTCATACGCATTCATCTGAGAAAGTGCGATTTCATTTTCATCTTGCGGTGTTGAACCTTTTAAATACTTCAAAGGAAATACCGTAAAATTGCCGGTTTCAACATTCATACTTTCGTAAACTCCAGCATGATTCATTACTTTAAACGAGCTGGTTACAAATGCAGCGTATTTTTCTACATCATTATCTCTTTCAATGTAGGAGATCACTTCGCTAAACCTTTGTCCTATTTGCTCAGATTGTTGTAAATCTATCCTCATATCACTCTTTCCTGCTCCCATATATGTGATAAATTTAGGAGATTGGACTGTCTGCAGAAAATTTATCGGAACAATAATGATAAAAGTGGAAATTATAAAAACCAAACATAATAAGCCATATATCTTAAACCTTTCAAATACGTCTTTCATACCAAGATATAAATTCACATAAGGGAATCGACTTTTGTATAGTGCAAACGTTCTTCTGTTGCGTACACGATTTGATGAATACCCTGCGTGTATAGCCTCTATGGAGGTCACATATCTAAACTTCCGTAAAATTAGCTTACAGAATATAACAACAGTTATAAACATCAATATCGTACTCATGAACGGTAAAACAAAATATAAAATATTTTGTTCAGTAGAACCCATATATAACGCGATATTAGTTAGAAATATCTCACTAGCAAATAATGAAAGGATATATCCAAAAATACTAGCAATTGCTGTCATAACAATATATTTTATCAAGTATAGCTTTTGAATATCCTTATTAGAAATACCAATTGCTTTCATGATACCAATTTCACGGTAATCTTCTTCCATTGTGGTAATCAAAGTAAATCTAATGCAAAGGATGGCTATAGTAATCAGCAAAAAGCTTATAAAAATAATAACAACAGCTAAGATGCCGTCACTCAAAGCGTTTAATGTCTTATAGAGGGAATAAGTGATTGCGGTTCCTTGTTGGGGTAATTGAGATGATTGATACATATTTTGAAATTCATTAACTCTATCTAAATCCTTTAATTGAAACTCTATAAGATACTCCCTTTCTCCGAGGTTACTCTTTAATTTCTTCCAATCAGCATCATGAATGACAAATCGTTTTGAGCTAACAATAGAAGGATTCATCTGAACATCTCGGACAAATGCAGCTATCTTAAATTCCATTTCAAAATCACCGTCTGCTATCCAAATCTTATCTCCAATCTTTAAATTATTGTGTTGCATATAGTAGATTGGCACACCTACTTCACCTTGCTCAACTTCAATCACTCGATTTTCTAAGTTTAGTAAATAATCAAAAGAAGGATTTTGCTTTACAAAACTAATATCCATCACACTATCATTTTCAGCATATTGTCTATCATGAAGAAAAATATTAGAACCATTAATACGAATCATTTCAACTGTTTGCTGCTTTTTAACAAGGTTATTGTTCAAAACAAAATGATCAATAGATCTTTGATCCAATTCTCCAGTATGCAATTGTACAAAGTGAGGTGCATGAGAGTTTGTAAAGAGCTTATCCATTGAACTAAATAAATTTATGATAATCGTAGCAGCACTGGAAATTAATAGAGCTGATAACATCATAAAAGCAAATAAGGTTATAGTTATAACTTTATTTCGTAAAAAATCTCTTTTGAGCATTCTTCCAATCATATCACACCACTCTCTCCTTCATTTTTTAATATTCTCTTTGCTACGATTGCTATTACTATCATTATGAGACTTACAAATAATATAGGTACGTAAACTTTTATACTAAAGGTTTCAAACATGAATCCATATATAACCTGCCCTATAGGTGCCATACATTGCGCAACTGCTGTAATAATTGCCAGGACTTTCCCTAAATTTTCGTTTGACGTTTTCTTTTGCACAACTGTAATGACAAAGATAGAAATAATCGTCATTACCATTACTATCAGGATCGCAAATAAAATAAAAAGAATAAAAGACGAATAGTTTCCAAGTCTTAGCATAATAGGCATAACGGAGACAGCCATCGGTACAATGAGTAAAGCAATCATAAGTAGCCACTGATATATTGTGTTCATTTTCATCTTTTTCGCAAAGAAGCCAATAGACAAAGCTCCTAAAATTGTAGCAAAATCTATCAGTCCCATCCCAATGCCATACAGTGTATCACTACTCTGCATCGTTACCCGTAAAATAATGGGGCCTCCAACAACAAAAAGTGGTGTAAGAATTAAGTTAAGCACTGCTGCAAGGATCATAGATTTCAAAATATAAGGTGCTCTGACAACATAAGTAAACCCGTCTTTCATATCTTTTATAATTGTCGGTACAATATGACCATACTGCTTCCTTTTTACAAATGGAATTTGGATAAACATCTCTAATATAGCTGACAAGAAAAAGGCAATACAGCTTATTATGACAAGGATTTTTAAACCTATAACACTATACAATACCCCGCCCAAAACAGGAGCTGCTACACTCGACAATGCTTGCACCCCATTCACAATACCATTGGCTTGTTCCAATTTCTTTTCCGCAACGAGCAGCGGAATGCTCGCCATAACAACGGGAGAATACATCGAACTAATAAACGCTAGCAAAATCATAACAACACCAATAAGTATTACAGAAACGTTTCCAATCGATAACGCACAAATAAAACACAATATAACGGCACTACTTATCAAATCATAGATTACCATCAAATTACGCCTGTTAAATCTATCAGCAATAGCCCCGCCAAGAGGTGACAACAAAAGAGGTATGCTCGATATGGCATATAAGGTAGCAAAAACATCTGCACGTTCCGTTATATCCAGCACATAGAGCGATAAAGCAAAACGTAAAAGAGTAGCGCCTAATATTGATACAATTTGCCCGATTACCATAAGGGTAAAATCTTTAGGGAAAGATTTTATACTCGCATTGTTTTTCATCGTATACACACCTTTCAGCAGAACATTAGACCGACAGTCGGTCTAATAAATTTCAAAAAAATTATGCTAAGACTGTCTGTTCAGAATGTCTAGCATATAATTAAAAGTTTCTTTTCGAGCACCAAGAGTCGTTTCCATCATATTGATAAAAGCCTTTGCTCTTTGTATTACTTCATGAGGCTGCCATTGAAACAATCCTTCATCAAATATAACTTGTGCAGAAGCAATTAAAAATTCTATTGTTTCCCTTGGGTACGCAGTCACAAAAATCTTCTCATCAATCCCTTGCTCAATTACCTCTGTTAAAACAGGTGTTAAATGCAAAATAGCTTGCACTAAACTTTTTTGATGCATTTCTGCATTATTTGGCTTGTGGAATTGCTCAATCATTTTTTCTTTATTCCCACCAGCTTTTGGTGCTTGCACCATTAAAATTTGAAACAATTTATCAACTACTGGAATCTTGGGATTTGAAGCAATCTTTCTTGCTGCCGCTACATCCGCAGTTACAATCCTCATGATAATAGCGTCCATCACTTCCTCCTTTGACTTGAAGTAATGATAAAATGTTCCTTTTGCAATACCAATTTCTCGTAAAATATCATTTACAGTTGTTTTCATATACCCTTTAGAAGTAAACAAAATCTCGGCTGTATCTAATATTTCATTTCTTCGTTCCTCATATTCTTTGACGGTCCTCATAAAGAACTCCTTTCCCCTAGACCGACTGTCGGTCTAATATAAATATATGTGTATCCTGTAAAAAAGTTTCATGCAAGTTTAATTTAATCCTGTTCCTTTCGCAAGCTATTACCTATTCTATACAACACCCCAATTAAATTATCCTTCCACTTTATTAATCGAAAAAAGACTTTTTGCATCTATACACCTTCTAAACACAAAATAAAAAAGTCGTTTCCTTCTTTAAAAGAAAACGACTTTTATACTTAACACTTACTCTATATTAACGACCTCGTCTTTGTTGCCCTTGCTTTGTACTATTTTTCTTTTTACTTGGTTTATGCAATGATTGTTGCTTTGTATTCTTCGATCTCCCTTGGTTATCTTTTGATCGATATTGGCCTGTTTTCATTGTTTTTTTCATTGGCTTCTTTTGTTTTTTTTCATTCGCTTCATTTTTTTGTTTAACAGGTTGTTCGATCACTTGTCTTTGTAGTGTTGTACCAATGCCCTTTTCAATCTCTTTTAAATACATTTCATCTTTTGGTGCAACAAATGTAATCGCAAGACCTGATCCACCAGCACGTCCAGTTCGTCCAATTCGATGAATATAACTCTCTACATCTTCTGGAATGTCATAGTTAAATACATGCGTTACACCTTCTACATCCAATCCACGAGCTGCTACATCTGTTGCGATTAAATATTGAATTTTTGCATCACGGAAGCTCTTCATCACTCGTTCGCGTTTTCCTTGAGATAAATCACCATGTAGTTCATCACAATTATAGCCGTACCCTTTCAAATCATCATATAACTTACTTGCTCTCCGCTTTGTACGGCAAAAAATAACTGCTAAAAACGGTTGATCACGATCCATTACATAGCGCAGTGCATCTTGCTTTGCACGGTCTGTCGTTTCAATCACACGTTGCTTAATGTTATTCACCGTTACTTCTTCACTTTGAATTCGAATCATTTCAGGTTCTTTCATATAACGCTTTGCGAGCTTTTTAATATCTTTTGGCATCGTCGCTGAAAACAACATCGTTTGTTTACTCTCCGGTGTTTCTTCTAAGATGTCCTCTATATCGTATAAAAAGCCGAAATGAAGCATTTGATCTGCTTCATCTAACACAAGCATAGAAACATTGGATAATACAATCGTCTCACGGCGTAAATGGTCTAATAAACGTCCTGGTGTTGCTACAACAATATGTGTATTTCCTTTTAACTTTCTCATTTGCTGTGCAACATCTTGACCACCATATATCGCAAGAACATTGATATCTTCTTTATGAACAAGCATCTTTTCAATTTCAGTTGTAATTTGCAGTGCTAATTCTCTAGTCGGCGCAACAATTAAAGCTTGTACCTCACTTGATTCAGGATCAATTTTTTCTAAAATTGGCAAGACGAATGCAAGTGTCTTACCTGTACCAGTTTTTGCTTGTCCAATTATATCTTTTCCAGCCATAACAACAGGAATTGCTTGCTCTTGAATTGGCGTTGCTTCAGCAATCCCATTTTCACGTAGTGTATGATTAAACGTTTCACTAATTCCTAATTCTAAAAAGTTTTTCAAACAGATCACTTCTTTTCCTTATTTTTCACATTAAGCTCTCATTGTACCATTTGTTTCACTAAATATGAAAAATAAGATAATTCTTATCTCCTTTTTTCGTACTCGCTATGAATCAACTGGATTAGTTCTTCCTGTTTCTCTTTTGATGTTGTTAGCAATTTCATATTAGCAGGCGCCAAAATAAGCTTCTTGATTTTTCGATTATTCCAAATGAGCCCTGTATACCTAGTATCTTCATATACATCTCGAAACCATTCTTGTTCACTTAGCCTCGCAATATAATGTTTTAACTTCGCGTCAGTCCTCGGATAAAACAAGATAATATCTGCTATTACATCAAACAAAAGCCACATGTTTTCTCCTCCTATCTTTTTTTTATTCTTATGAAAATGAACATTAAGAAAAAACGATAAAAAGGGTTATTTTGTCGATTATTTGTCTATCCTTTTAAAAAATCTATATTTTCACGTGTTTTTACATAATGTTAACTATACATTTACAATATGAACGAAAAAATCAAATAAGGAGTGATTGTATGGAGAAGCAGAAACTATGGAAAAAACTAAAAAAAGGTGCAACCAAGTTAGGTAAGTCCGGTGTGTATGAGAGCATTATTTTATATTACACCTTAAAAAAGACCGGATTGCCTGCTAAAGCCAAGATAATTATATTAGCTGCGCTGTCCTATTATGTATGGTCAATCGATTTCATCCCAGATTTAGCAGCTATTATTGGAATCGGCTTGTTAGATGACGTTATTGCAATTGCTTGGGCACATAAATATATCATGGTACATACAAATGCAGAAATTCGAAAAAAGGGAAAAGTGAAAATGGAATCCTTATTTGGGACGGCACATGCATAGTGCAAAAAATAAGAAAGACGGTTTTCATAACCGTCTTCTCTGTTAACTATACATGAAGTTGTTCTACATACATTCGTAAGCAATCAAGCATCCTTTTCATTTCACGTTCTTTATACTGATTTAAGCAAGCAATTTGAATCCAGTTATTTTGTTGTAAATAGGATGATTTATAATGAATAATAAATCCTTGTAAGGCTAATGAATCGCCTATTTCCTTAGAAGAAAGTTCTTTATCTAATGCAATTGTAAGAATGATAGATGACGCATGCTCTTTTGGAGATACAAGTTGTAATCCCATATTGGTAACAGCTTCTTCAAGAAAAGCATATGTTTGATATATATTCTTATACTCGGCTTCATCTTCAAATTTCTTTAGCGCTTCTTGTAATGCATATATTAAATTCCAAGATTGTGAATACGGTACACTCCCGTTTTCCGCGTACATCCCGATGTCCATGTAGGTAGGTAACGTTTCATTTGCATTCACAATATGATTGTAAAATACAAAAGATAATCCCGTGTATGCTCCAATCGCTTTTCCGCTAACTCCGCTGGCAAAATACACATCTTCTAGAGAGAATTGGATTGCTCCAATAGAACTAATACAATCTACACATAATTTAATGCCGTACCTTTTACTAATTCCAATTAACGCTTCTAAATCATTTAACATGCCGGTGGACGTTTCATGATGAACAAACCATATCCATTCATACTCTTGATGTTTCACTAACTCCTCTATTTCATTGTATATAAATGGTTTTCCCATTTCTCGTTCATATGTATCAAATGATAAGTTTACTCGATTTGCCTGCTTGATTAAACGATTCCCGAACTCACCATTTGTTAAAATTAATCCATGCCCCTTTAATAACTTCAGCTGTAAAACAATGGAATCATTTGCTAATGTACCTGTCCCAAGCATGATTTGCACATGCTTGGCTTTTGTCATTTGCAATAGTCGTTTTTTCACATTTTCCATCGCAGCTTTAAATTGATTGGAACGATGCGAAATTGGATTAGAAGCAAATGCTTGCTGGACATTTTCACTAATATCGACAGGTCCTGGTAAAAATGTATATTCTTTTTTTACTACATTTATAATACTAGATTGTTCAAACATTTTTGGGGTGATATACATCGGCTGGAATGCTGCTTGCTCTGTCCCAACTAATGTATAAAAAGGACGAAAACCTATTTGTTCATAAAGTGCAAGTTCACGTGTTGTTGCTGAAATGAGCGCTAAATCATACCCATTTAGAAGCAAATAGCGATGTAAAAATCGAATCAATCCGAGTAAAGCTCTTCCGCTTCGATATTCTTGCTCTACAGCTAATAAACGGATTTCATATACACGATCA
Organism: Bacillus pfraonensis; assembly: GCF_050768835.1. Classification (NCBI taxonomy): domain Bacteria; kingdom Bacillati; phylum Bacillota; class Bacilli; order Caryophanales; family Bacillaceae; genus Bacillus; species Bacillus pfraonensis. Next base: position 12,892 of record NZ_JAHCDO010000026.1, read on the forward strand.
CCACGTTCTGGTAACCACTTATCTAAATGAAGTATTTTATTATCTAAGGAGAATGGCCGTGTCCCCCTTACCGCAACCATTCCTACTAATCTTCGACCATCTAAACATATTAAATACGTATTTTCTTCATGAAACAAATCTATACGTTTGCGCTCTTCTGTTTGTTCATGCTGCGGAATTTCTTCTACAAATGTTTTATAATTTAATTTATGAATACTTTCAAACTCCCAAGTTTGATTAGCAATTTTATACATTAACCCCATGTTTTACTCTCCTTTATTTTCTATGTGCGTACAAAATCAATAGAATCATGCAAACACTTAATACAATTGCTACCATAGAATAGGAGTATGCAATCATACAAAGTGGTAAGCAAGCGATTGTAATTAAACCAGCCTTTGTGAAACTCTTAAAAATGAAATAAAACAAAATAAATACAAACATCAGAGTAAGCACTATTAAATAGTTGAACACAAGCAGTCCGCCAATAAATGTCGAAATTCCCTTTCCACCTTTATATTTAAAGGAAATTGGATATATATGACCTACAATAACTGCTAGTAACGAGAGTAATGGAAATATAGACTCCCCAAATAAGATTCTCGCTATATAAACAACAATTGCCCCTTTTAGCGCATCTCCCAAAAATGTAGCAATAAAATATTCTTTTCCATATAAACGCCCCATATTCCGTGCACCAGGGTTCCCACTACCAGCTTCTCGAATATCTATCCTATATTTCCATTTTATAATCATATATGCTGTTAATACATTTCCAACCATATAAGCACCTATTACATACAGAAACTGGTTGATATGAATCATATAATCATTCGCTTTCTATTTACTATTTTCAATACAATCTTCAAGCATAAGTGGCATAGAAGTAAGCGATACAATAAAATATGAAACTTGCTACCGTTGTAATCCCTATCAATTTCCATGCAATAAGACGTACAGATTTAATATATTGTAAAATATATCCTATTGACCAAGCTATAAACAAACTTACAAGTATTATAACTTGCGGTTTATGCAATGGAACCTTATCGGTTCCTATACTGGCTATAATATTTATACATACGACAAGCAAGAAAATCGGAAATAACATTCTAAATAAAAAAATCCATATTTTAATCCCGAAATCCATATAACACCTAACTTTGTAAATAATACCAAATATTCATTTTTAAAACGAGACTGCTATATTGAAAACTATGTTTAAAATAACGTAGATTTTTTTGCAGCTAAAAAATAAGCTCCTTTTGCTGATGAGATTTCATTTTGAATAAAATTTATTTCATTCATATACTTTTTGCAACACCTCTTGAATTCAGCATATATTTCTGGTGCAGAGCATAAAATTCCACCTTTCACCGCAATTGAAATTGGTACTTCAAATGACATTTTTTTATACACATCAACTGTAATTTTGGCTAATTCTTCACTAGCTTTTAATATAATTTTGAGCGCATCATCATTACCTTTCCTTGCTTCTTCTATTACAAGAGGAGCAATCGCAGCAACCTGATCTTTCTGTGAGGAATATACAAGTTGTTTTATATCAAATGGTGTATGGATAGGAACTTCATTTTGTATTGCTGTGCTAAGATTGCAAAATTGAGCACCTTTATCGTACTGGATTGTCATCTTTTTTAACGCTTGCAAAGCAATCCAATACCCACTTCCTTCATCTCCTAATATATGGCCCCATCCTCCGCTATACTTATATTTTTCTCCTTTTTTCCCTAAGCAGATAGCACCTGTTCCTGCTATTGTTAAAATACCATCGTTTCCTCCTAATAAAGCCGCATGCGCAATTACTGCATCATCATAAATTTCAATATTTGTTTGATATTTCGTTTTTAAACGCTCTTTTAACACATTCATATCTATACTTTTCACACCTGCCAGCCCTAAACAAATACAAACGCAGTTCTCTTTAGATAAGCTTTGTTGACATTGATTAATTGCCTCCATAATATGCGATACAGCTTTCTCATAATCTAGTAAAACATTTCCGAAACGGTTCATACTTTTTGCTATTTCTCTACCATTCTGATCAAATGCAATCGCTTCTGTTTTTGTCCCGCCACCGTCTACACCGATCATATACTTCATCTTTCCACCCTCTTTTTCTTACCTCACAATTGGAGGGAATGTTACATTACCTAAAACGACAGAATGTCTTGCCCCTGTAGCACTTGGTACATTACTTGGATTACGATGATATGTTTCATTTGCTAACACAGCAAAAGCTATTGCTTCTTTTGCTTCCGATGAATATCCAAGTTCTTCTTGTCTCAATACCTTACAAGATTCCTCTTTCAAACTTTCTTTTATCATTTCTACAAGTGTTTTGTTATAACTTCCACCTCCGCCAAGAATAACTTCATCGATATGATAATAAGGAAAAATAAATCGTTGATAATGATAAACAATCGAGCTTGCTGTAAACATTGTTACAGTAGCTATAATGTCCTCCTTACTGTGCCCATTAAATCGTTTTAACAATTCATCTGTAAACTCTTTTCCAAACTGTTCTCTTCCTGTTGATTTGGGTGGTGAAATTTCTAAAAACGGATGTTTCATACAATAGGAAAGCATTTCATTTATCACATTTCCCTGTTTTGCTATGTCCCCATTTTTATCAAAAGACTGCTGAAATAATAGCTGACACACTTCATCTATCACCATATTTCCTGGCCCCGTATCAAAGGCAATCGCTTCTTGTTTAGCTACTCGGCTTGGAATGACGGTTACATTCCCTATCCCGCCAATATTTTGGAGTACTCGATTTTTATTTTGGTCTCTATATAAAATGAGTTCTGAATATGGAACAAGCGGAGCTCCTTGACCACCAACCGCCATATCCATCGTTCGAAAATTTGAAATGACTGTTGTTCCTGTTTCATAGGCTATAACTGCAGGTTCTCCGATTTGTAGTGTTGATGGAACCATCTTCCCCTCTTGAACAGGATGATGATAAACTGTTTGACCATGTGAGCCAATTAATTCTAATTGTTCTATTGGAAAATTAGATTGTTTACAAACTATTTTCACTGCATCGGCAAAACATTGTCCGAGTTTAAAATTTAAACTACATATAAGTTTTACATTAGAAGTTTCTATGGACAGTGCTTGCTTAATTTCACTTTTTATTTCTCTTGAAAACGGTGCTGTAATAAAATGAATGAGTTCCACTTTTGTATCCTTACCATCTCCCTCAATATGGACAAGGGCAGCATCTATGCCATCTAAAGAAGTACCAGACATTAAGCCAACAATATACATAGTATCACTCCTTCATTTCTTTAAAAGACAATCATATAGGTAAGAAACGTACAACCAACTAGAAAAGATACAAATCTAACAATTATTTGTACTTTTGATGAATACGTACCATCTATAAAAGATATAACAATTGTTAGCATTATACTTGCCGAAATACTCGTCACAATCCATATACTATACATTTGTGATACATCTAACATTCTTAATAGAGGCGTAAACAGAAGGTTTGAACAGATCACTACAAATAGTAGCAAAAACACACCTTTATAGCTGAATTTTATCCCCATTTCATTTCACCTTCTTCTATTGATAAAATGAATTCGTTTCACCTTTAATCATGAAAGAAGTGATAGACTCGTTGCCTATCACTCAAATACATGTCTGTATGATTTCTTCACATTTCTCATTCTTACACATTCACAGAATCTTGTTCGTCATCACCGCTTTTTTCGATTTCAATCATATTTTTATCGTACATTTTAAAGAATGGCAGATAAATAAGGAATGAGATTGCTATATTAATGAAGACTAATACAACAGCTCTCCAGTCCCCACCCGTCGCTAAATATGCACCAATTGGAGCTGGCAATGTCCACGGCGGCATAATATAAGTCGCAGTTACAAGTCCCATTGCAGTTGCGATATAAGCAATGGTTGCAGTCACAAGCGGCGTAATAATAAAAGGAATAATTAAGATCGGGTTTAATACAATCGGAAGTCCAAATATAACTGGCTCATTAATATTAAAAATCCCAGGTACAATACACGTTCTTGATAGCGCTTTAGAATATTTTGATCTACCGAAGACAATCATGGCTAATACAAGCCCTAACGTAGCTCCGGAACCGCCAATCCATATAAACCATTGATATAATGGTTCCGGTGCAATAAATGGTATACCACTTGCTCCATCTGCAACTGCAGCAGAGTTTTTACCAAGATAAACTTCCCATAAAGGACGGGCAACTGTCCCAACAACAGAAACACCATGTATACCAAATGACCAGAAGAATGTAATTAGAAACACAGGTAGAATAACTCCAAAATAACTATCACCAGCTTTTACTAATGGTGCAGCTAGCTTATCAACTAAATGGTGTAAATCAATGCTAAAAACAACAGTAATAATACTCATAATAATAATAACAAAAGCAGCAGGTATAAGTGCTTCAAAAGAACGAGATACAGACGGTGGTACTTGCTCTGGCATCTTAATCATCACATTTTTCGTCTTACAGAATCTTAAAATCTCAACCGATAAAATGGAAACAATCATTGTAACAAATAACCCATGTCCCCCAAGGTTTGTCATTGGGAGCATAAACCCTTTCTTATCGATTAATTCAGGTGTCAATGTCAGGAGCAAGGAACAAACTGCAAGCTGCGCTCCTGATAATGCATCTAATTTGTAACTTTTCGCTAAATTATATCCAATACCAAAAGCGATATAAAGCGACATAATAAACATCGTTAACCGATACGGTATTAAAATACTCGTCTGATGCTTGGCTGCCCATAGTGAAATAAAACTATCCTTTGGAAGAGGCGGAAACGCTACTATTAGAAAGAAACTTCCTACAATAATAAACGGTAATGCTGAAATTACACCATCACGAATTGCTTGTAAATGCCTTTGTTCAGAAAGCCTCGCCATTGGGCTAGATAAGTTATTCTCAAGAAACGAGATAAACTTATTCATACTACTCTCCCTCCTAATGAATAAGTTCTTGCACTGTTTTTAATAACGTCGGACCACCAAGTGGTGTATAAGCCTGCGGTGGAATCACACCACAAGGAACAGACTGCTCATCTGCTATTTTTTTCACTGCATCAAATCTATGTCTTACTTGCGGAGCAACCATTACAACGTCCCAGCCATTTTTCACCTCTCCTTCCACTTCACTCGTACCAATTGCATGCACGTCCATACTGATTCCTTTCCTCTCGGCTTCTTTTTTTAAAGCGTTTACAACAATTGAACTAGACATTCCTCCAGAACATACAAACAGAACTTTCATTTCATAATCCTCCTATATGCTTTAAGTAATTTCCATCCTTTTTCAAGGACTGTCAAACCACCACTGAAAGGAAGTTTCACGTTATTAAAAATCATATGAAGAATGTAGACAAATTAGTTCTGATGAAATGAAATTTCAGAAAAAATATTTTTTATATAAAATAAAAGTTTCAGTATCCTACTTTCTCAATTGTGAATCTTATATTCACGTGATATAGTAGTCTCGATAATAGAATATGTAAGGAGGCGTACGATGATTTTTAGAAGATTATTAATGAGTTGTTGTAGCGTCATCTTGATTATTCCCTTCCTGTCCATAACCTCTAGCCCCACACAAGCTGAAGTACCCACTACGTATCAAAAACATGAATTACGCGCCGCATGGATCGCATCTGTGCTCAATATTGATTGGCCTTCAAAAGCTGGTCTACCTATCGAAAAACAGAAACAAGAGTTTATCAAACTACTAGATGATGTAAAAAATGTAGGTATGAATGCAGTTGTTGTGCAAATTAAGCCAACCGCCGACGCTTTTTATCCCTCCCAATATGGTCCTTGGTCCGAATATCTTACAGGCGTACAAGGTAAAGACCCTGGCTATGATCCACTTGCATTTATGGTTGCAGAAGCCCATAAAAGAAACCTTGAATTTCACGCATGGTTTAATCCGTACAGAATTACGATGAACCATACAGATATAAACCGACTAGCAGAAAATCATCCCGCAAAACAACATCCCGATTGGATTGTATCCTATGGAGGAAAACTATACTATAATCCTGGTATTCCAGAAGTGAAAAATTTTATAACTGACGGAATATTAGAAGTTATACAAAATTACGACATTGATGCCGTTCACATGGATGATTATTTTTACCCTTATAAGATAGTCGGGGAGAAATTTCCAGACCAGAATACCTATGAAGCTTACAATAATGGAAAATTCTCTAACATTGAAGACTGGCGTCGCGATAATGTCAACCAACTTGTTAGTGGTTTAAATACCGCTATTAAACAAGAAAAACCGTATATCAAATTTGGAATTAGTCCATTTGGTGTATGGCGGAATATAGCTGACGATCCAACCGGTTCTAATACAACTGCTGGACAAAGAAATTATGATGATCTATATGCTGACACACGAGAATGGATTCAAAAAGGATATATCGACTATATTACACCACAAATTTATTGGAATATCGGATTTGCACCTGCAGCATATGACATATTATTAAATTGGTGGGTAAAAGAAACTGTAAACAAACCTATTCACCTATATATCGGGCAAGCAGCATATAAAATTAATAATAACTCAGTACCTGCATGGTCAGACCCTGAAGAATACCCAAGACAAATTGCGCTAAATCATCAAAATTCACAAATAAAAGGTAGCATGCACTTTAGTTTAAAAGATATAAATAAAAATCCATTAGGGATAAAAGACCGACTAAAAAATGACATTTATAAACACCCTGCATTAATCCCACCAATGCCTTGGCTAGATCACAATCCACCTAAACAACCCACTTTAAAAGGGGCTATTCGAAGAAATGAAGGTATCGCTTTAGGCATTATTGATGATAGAAACAACGACTCTGTCTATTATGCCATTTACCGAGTAAACGGAAAGAATGGAGTTGATGTTGAAAAACCTGAGAATTTACTTACTACTGTACGAAAAACAAAACCTGGGGAAATTTATGTAGATAAAACCGCTGTTTCTGGCGAGACATATACGTATGTAGTGACAGCTGTAGATCGTTTACATAATGAAAGTGCCCCATCAAGTAAAGCAACTATTAAAGCTAAGTAATAATTAAAATCCCCCATTCCATTTGTGGGGGATTTTATCTTACATATGTTTTAAAAAACAAATTGCTATTTTCTTAATTCGCTATACTGAATGTGAATTCTATTTTCAGGATTTTTATCTACTGTATACAATACGAGTAAGAAAAACCATTCTAGTGGCTTCATTATCATATAAATAAAATCGGCTGACCACTTTGAGTTAATATGTTTGCTAATTGGATAACCATATTTATCGTAAAAGTCACGAATAACCTTATGACATTTTGGAGCGCGTTCCTCAATTATATTTTCAAAAGCATTTGCAATTAATAACTGCCGATTTACAGTAATTCTTTCTCCGTGCCTAATACCAGCCCTAATTGGTTTAACAATCTTTTTATGCCCTTTCACTGAAACTGTGCACAAGTAATGTCCATCACCAGAAAGTATTTCAGGACTAGGTGCAGCGATTTTTGAATAATTAAAATTACTCGTGTCCAAAAACACTCGAATAAAACTACCAGGCCTTTGTCCAAAAAGTATTAATATAAATTGAACGATTAATAAAATTGGAAATAAACTAATCATCCAAACCCTTGACATCTTTTCATATCCAAAAGAAATACGATATAAAAACTTCATAAATTTGTTATTTGGTTTATTATCTCTATTTCGCTGACACTGAAGAAAATAACTCAAGGAATCTTTTAATTTAGATATAAATAAAAGACTAATTGAAATAGCACTTCCTTGCATACACAATACTGAAAGGTATCTAAGTTTTAGAAATTCTGCATAAATAGAAATACCCGTATGTGTTATATAAACAACTGTAAATACAACATGTAAGATTAATAACGAACTATAAACAATATACATAATAGGCGAAAGTTTCTCTATATCTAAACTTAATTTCCAATAGGAAATACCTCCTAAAATAAATAAAACGACGACAATAAAAATATGATCTGAAGCTAGGGAAGCATATTGATCTTGCATTGCTCCACTATATGCATATTTGTGCAGAGGTAGTCCTGCTTGTACATCACTTAGTGTCCCCATTATGCCTAACCAGAATGTAAAATAGCTTACACAAAAAGATATAAATTCTAGTTTCTTAATTTTTAATACACTTGAGGTAATCTCTCGTTTTGATAAAAAACTTTTATAAACTCTCCCAAACGGGATAATACATAGTAATACAAGAAATATAATAATGAACACCGTACAATACTCTCCTTAAAATCTATTTTTCATAAGAAATATTTACTACCTTTTCAAATGTCCATGTAGCGCCAAAATCTTCTGATCTAAACCTTGCCATTTTTCCTTCTTGGTCTATTCCGCTTCCGTCTTGCGATACGAGTAATGTACCTCTTGCTCCCTCAAAGATAGGAGGTATTACATATGTAAAAACACTATGATATTTATTTGGCAATTTAATATCTAGATTCACCCATGTTTTCCCACCATCTTCAGTACGATACACGCTAGGATCTCCATTTGTAGTCTTAAACACAATAAATCCAATTTGATCAGTAGCAAAGCTTACTCCTGTCGCAAGAAATTGAATAAGATCTCCCGTACTTCCCATTTTTGTCCACGTTTTTCCACCATCATTTGTTTGATATACAACATTCGTTTCAAAGCTCATTGTTCTATCGCCCGTTATGACAATGTAACCATGTTTTTGTGATGTGAACCCAATAAAACTAAGTCTGCGGCTATCAATATCATTTCCTACTGTTACAGTCTCCCATTTCTTTCCTTCATCATCAGACATCGTCACTTTTACCGGAGTATGATGCCCACCATGTACAAAAGCAGTTTTTTCTTTTGTAATATAATAACTCCCTTCTTGCAATTCCACTTCATTAATTCGACCATCCTCACGCACAAACTGGTTCATATCAACAGGAACCTTTTTAAATGTTTTCTTCCCATCATACGTCACTTTTAAAATAGAATTCTCAATTACATAATTTTTATCATATTGCTTCACCTTTACATTTTCTATTTGACTATCATTCAGACCGTTCTCCCATTTTAAATTGGCAGATGCCACCTCTTTACTTAAAAATGTATAAGTATACGGATTTACTTTGTTAAATTTTATAATCCATTGATTGTTGATAATTTTCCCATCATGAGCAGTTGCATCCCACTCTGCATAGTATTTGTTTTTTTCTGGTAAGGAGTCTACATTAAATTTAATAGCTACAGAATAAAGATTTTCTTCTTCAGTAATTAACATTTGATCTACTACTTGCACTGAGCCTTTCCAGTTCTCAGCCCCATTTTCTTTATTAGTCATCTTCGATACATATTGATAAAAAATATCTCTCCCGATAAAGGATATGTTTGTTCCAGTTGTTTCTATCTTGATTGCATGATTTATTGGTATATTTTCAGGCTCTTTCTTTTTATTTTCTTCACTTGTGTAATAAAAAATTGTACAAAAAACTGCTATTTCTACAAGGAAGATTATCATTATAATTAATGTTTTCTCAAAACGATTATTCTCTTTTTTTCCGCTCCTTTTAAAAATTCTTTTCATTTTAAATACTCCATTCTATATAATTCTTACATCACTACATTCAATATGAAATTTATCATCTGTCTCATCGGTTATTTTAAAATTCTGATATAGCATTTTATATTCTATCATTTATGGAACGAAAAACATACCAATATATCCCTTATCTTCCATGTATAATAGAATATACACTATGAATGAATAAGGAGTTTTCATATGTTAACATTAAAAACACTTCTAACAATGTACGGTTTAGATTGCAGTAGAACTGATATAAAACTAGTTCGACATAAGGATTCACGAATTAATCTAGCTGAATTATATGAAAAAGGAGAATTCGAGTTATATCAGCAACATCAAGAAAAAGATATCTTTAAAAATTGCACATACATAGTGAGCTTTCTTGGTAACAATGATTCAAAAGCTAAGTTTATCGGTGTATATAAAGTTATTTCTAAACAGGCTGTTACCGATTTTCAATCCGACAAGAAACTAGATTGGATGGCACCCGAAATAGGAAAAGGTAAAAATTTTTATTATCACCTTACACCCTTATCAGGATTTGATGATTTAAAAGATCGGTTAGTAATTGACTGGGGAAAAAGCGCTTTAAGTTTGCACCAATTGATTATAAAAACGAAAGAAAGCCTGCTAGGTAATGTACCCGACAGGCTTTCTTTTACTTATTCCTAAATTTCTCCTTCGCCGCTCTCATCTTCACATTCAAATCATGATCAATGGAGTCTCGAATATCACGTTCTACTGCTTCCATTTCTTTTTGGAAGTTTTGTAAGTAAACTTGCAACTCTTCTTCTTTTTCTGGACGTTGTGAAGGCGGAAGTTGTGCAACCAATGATAACATATCGATTAAGTCTTTCATTAAGAACGTTTCAAGTTTGTGTTGTTGTTCAAACATGCGATGTTCTTGGTAATATGGAAGAGCATTCAATACAGAAACTGTAATGTCATCAACTGTTTTTTGTAGTGACGGATTGATTGAGCGTTTATACGCTTGAATTGTATTTAATGCATCTGGATAACGGTCATAAAAATACAATTTATAAAACGATAGATCTGTTGGCTTGGATGATTGTTGTGATTCTTGTCTTAAAAAATCTTTCACTTTCATTACTGCTGCATCAATATCTTCATTCGTCACTTTTTTTGTTGTTTTTGCCATAGCGTGTACTTTCTTTTGTTTATCCTTCGGTAACATAGAGAAGACTTGTTCTCTTGTACGTTGATTTGCTGTACAGAAAAGGGTATTAAATGCTTTTTGTTCCTTTTTCCCCTCAGTACGAATCCAACGATAAAAAAGTGGATGTTGCGTAAACTCTTGTAAAAACGGCGTTGATTTGTTGGATAACTTTTCAATTGATTCATGTGCTCGTTTATACGGTTTCGCCCATGACAAGTAAAATTTCCTGCCAAAATAAACAAGTAAAACTACAGCTGTAAATCCTAGTAAAAGCAAAATCCCACCAATCATTAAAACAAATTCGAAGAAACCCATTTTTTCACCTCCTCTAATGCACTTTTATTTCTTTGGACGCTGAATGAGCTTCTGCTTCATTTCATCATTAAATGTGTCAAGTTCAATAACAAACTTCTTACTAGATTCAATAATGCGCTCTGACGATCTCTCAGATGCTTCAATCGCCGCAAATACATTTTGGAATGATTCACGCAATTTATCCATGCTGATCGCTGGATTTTCAAGCAGCTGCGTCGTTTCTTCTGTGTTTTGTTTTAAAGCTTGTGAATTACTTAATACCATCGATTCAATTGCTTCGTTTGTTGCATTCACTGCATCAATCGTTTTTCGTTGGTTTGTTAATGCAAGCTGAATCGCAGCTGAAACAGTAACAACATTTTGCGTCATTGTAATCGCGTTACGAATCGCTTCTGTTAACTTTTCATTATTTTTCTTAATGATATCTACAGATGCGATAGATTGTAGTAATACACTTTTTGCCTGTTGCATGTTACGCGTACGTACAAGAATTTTTTCTAACGCATCATTGATTAATGGAATATCCTTTTGACGATCTGGATTTTGTTTTTCAGCCTCAAGCATCCCAGCAAGCTTTCGTCCTAGATACACTTGTTTATCAAGAGCATGAATTTTATCGTGTGATTGTTCTTTTAACATTTCTAAACCGACTGTATCTTCTTGGAGATTGTCACGCCCAATAAGTAATGATCTTATAATCTCTTCAATTTGTTTATCTATGGATTGATATTTATGAACATATGTTTCAAGTGGATTTTTCTTGAAAACTTTAAACATAAATTTCTTCATACCTGACGCTTTTAATGAATTAGGGTCGAGTTCTGATACGACTTTACGTAATTCTAACAATGTATTTGGAATCTCTTCATTCTTCCCGTTCATCATCGCAGTTACAGGACGTTTAAGTGCAGATAATGTTTGCCCGGCTGCTTGCTGTTCCTTATCGCCTAAATCTCCAAGCTGTGATAATACTTTTGAAAGATCTGTATTTTGTTCACTATTTAACTTTTGTACATATAAATCAGCTTCTTTATTCAATTCAATAAGTTCGTCATCTTTAATAACTGTATCAACAACCACTTCTACATTATCTTTTACTACTGATACAGGTTCTTTTTTCTCTAATTCAGTCAAAAAAATCGCTCCTTTATTTATATGTGCGAATTTATTTGCACTATATTTGATACCCCATGTATTTTCCAGTTAAAGTATCCTATTTAAAATAACCGAACAATGAATTCCTGCTTATGCAGTCATTCCCTGTTTCTTACCATAAGTATACCTGTTTCGCGCATTATTTTCCTCGGACTTAAGACCTAGAAGGCTACGTGCTGAAGACGGATTCTTCACATGTTACACAGTTTATCGCTTAACAATTCAGCCCTCAATTTCATTTTATCTACCTTCCCATTCGGCTTCTTGGGTAAATGAGATAGTACAGTCCAATTTCTTGGTTGCTTATACGATATTAATTTTTGACGGCACTCTTTTTGAATATCGACTAATTCCCGAAAACATTCCTTTACGACAACAGCCCGTATTATTTCTCCACGATTCTCATCTTTTTCCGAAAACACTACTGCTTCTGTAACCCCGGTGATTCCAAGTAATACATCCTCTATTTCACCAGCGTACACAAAGCTTCCAGCAGCTTTTATAATGTCTCGGTCTCTACCTACTAAAACAATTTTCCCATCTTCTCTTTGGAAACCAATATCATGTGATGTTACCCAATCTTCTATGAAAGTAGCTTTTGTTTGCTTTTCATTTTCAATATATCCTTCAAAAGCCTGACCGGATCGAACAAATAATTTCCCGAAATTTTCTTTATTAGTTACTACTCGTTCTTTTTTCTCATTAAAAAAGGCAATCTCTACATCTGGGAATGATATCCCTACTGTTTCAGGTGCAGTTCTTGCATCTTCTGGTGTTAACAGTGAGGCATAGCCCATTTCTGATGACCCGTAATATTCATACAGAAATGATTTAGGAAAACATTCCTCAAATTTTTGTCTTTGTATAGGCGATAATTTTGTCCCAACTGAAATTATACACCTCGGAATCATTTCCTGCACACTTCGTTTTTGCTTTGCATGGCGAATTAAAGGTTCAATTAAAGCCGGTGTGATAGAAGCACATGATCCTTTTGCTTTGAAAAATGCCTCCGGTGAGAATTTAGATAATAAAACAATCTCAGCTCCTATAGCTAATGCATGAAGTGCCGGATATAGCTGGGCTGAATAAGATAAGTGTAACGGAACTGCCACACGTTCGCTTTCAGTTAGTGAAAATGCCTTACTCCACCCTTCAAAACTACTAGTCCATGATTGATGACTTTTAACAAACCCTTTTGGTGTACCTGTTGAACCTGAAGTATAACCAAAGAAGTATAACTCATCCTTACTACTCACATGTCTAAAAGGAAATGGGATACTATTAGGCTCAATTGTTTGACATAAAGTCTCTTTGGATGTGATAATCCAATTAGGCTCCGTACTACTTATAATTGTTTGCCATTCAATTTCTGTAACGTCTGGATGAACCGGCAATATAATTCCACCAATTTTTGAAACCGCAAGTGCATCTTGAATCCATTCCATACAATTTTCTAACTTGATAATAAAAATATGTCCTGGTATCGCTCCGTCTTGCATAAGAGCTGATGCGCGATTTGAAACACATTCCGCCAATTCTTTATAAGTCCATCTGTTATGTTGTTCCGAAAGCGCAACGCGATCAGGATATTTTTGCGCCTGTTCATAGAAATAAGAATGTATACGCATTTTTTATTAAATCTCCTTTTTGAGTATGACTGTATCTCTTCATTTTTTTCTTGCTACAAACGCTCCTTTTTGAAAAGCTAGTAACACAGTTTCAAATGTCTCATCTTCTTCAATCATCTGAATAAATTCCGCTAACTCTTCTGTATGTGAAATTGCATTATCAATTACCAGAAATCCTTTAGGCTCTAATATACGCTTTATATTTTCCCACCACCACATGTATTGCGTACGCTCTGAATCTAAGAAAATAAAGTCAAATGACCGATTAACTTGTGCATCAAAAAATGCACCAGCTTCCTGGTTATGAATATCAATGCGGTGCCTAAGATTGGCTTTTTCGAAATTCACAAGCGCTTCTGCAACACGTTCTGAAGACAGTTCCACTGTTGTAACGGTTCCATTTGTTTCTTGTACAGCATTCGCAAGCCATATTGTGGAGTATCCATTCGATGTCCCAATTTCTAATATCCTTTGAGCGCTACATCCTTTCACTAAAATGGATAAAAACTGTCCCATTTCTCGAGAAATATTTCTCAATCTTTCTTCTCGCTTTTCTTTTGTCCGATCATAGTTTTTTCCGTATTTTTCAAGTTCTAGCAACAATGATTCTATATGATGCATTTTATTCATCGCCTTTCCAAGCAAATTTAATAAATGATCACAATTGATGAGAAACTCGATTATGTTTGTCTACCTTTCATTATATGCTAAATGAATCCGTTTTTCCTGTTATAAGACAAAGAATTGAATTTTTTTGTAGCATATTGTTACGTTTTTTGGTAAAGTTAATTTCTACGTGTAATTATTCCATTCACATTATTTTACAATCAAAACGCAATTATAAAATCATTTTTAATCGGTATTTTCCATTAAAGAAGCGCCCTTTTGGGACGCATTTTCTTTTGTTTATTACTGTAAATAGGAAAGGATGCTTTAAACATGAACGTGATTAATTTAGAAGCTGCTAGAAAACGTAAGCAGCATAAAAAGCAAATGATAACTATACCGATTATTAAACGTATTTACGAAGAGGACGGAGAAATCAAATTCGAGGTATTAGGTGAAAAAGATGTTCCTCTTGAAATGTTAGAGAAGTAAATCACATGATTTTAAATGAAAGACGCATTTCTTTTAAAATGCGTCTTTCTCGTCCTATACATTCCGATTTAAATGCATAAGCTTCTCTGGATTCATCATCATATAAATAGATGATATTTTTTCCTCTTTAAATTCAAATGAAATTACATACACATCGCGATTATTTAAACTGACAATAATACCTGGAACACCATTTACCATTTTAAATGTGATGGAGTGTTCTTCTGGCAACTTCTTAGTAATTCCTAAGAATAAACGTACAATTCTTTCAGAAGTGTAAATTGGTTTAAGAGCCGTTGTAACCTTCCCTCCACCATCTGACTTCAATATCGCATCTGTTTTTAAAATTTCTAGCATTGCCTGCACGTCTCCTCGCTGTATCGAAGCAACGAATTGTTCTACATATGTGGCCATCTGCTTTGTACTTAACTTTGAAGCTTTCGGTTTATCTACTATACTCTTTCTAGCCCTGTGAAAAATTTGACGACAATTCACGCTACTTTTTTCAACGATTGATGCTATTTCATCATAATCGTAACCAAAAACTTCTCGTAATATAAATACAGCCCGTTCAACTTCAGATAACTGTTCCAATAATAAAAGATACGCCGTAGACATAGACTCCTTCATTATATATGTCATTGAGGGGTCATCACTCTCGTCAACAACTGGTTCTGGTAACCACATACCAACATAAACATTTCGTTTATGGACCGCTGAACGTAATTTATCGATTGAACGATTTGTAACCATTTTACACAAATAAGCTTTTACATTATCAACAGACTCTAAATCTTCTATCCTACTTAATGAAAGAAATGTATCATGAACAATATCTTCAGCATCCATAACACTCCCAAGCATACGGTAGGCTAAAGAAAATAATAAAGGTTTATATACTTGATACAATTGTTCCGTTTCCACACTCGCATGACCCTCTTTCAATTTGTGACTTTACTTTGTTCTAGAATTTGTAGTGCTGCTCGTTTACCGCTAGAAACCGTAGCATCAGCTAATAATTCATCATGGCCAGCCCAATCTCCTGCAACATATATCCCTGGCATTTCTGGAACAATAGGACCTGGATTTTCAGTACGACCAATATGAGGAAAATCATAAACAACCGTTATTTTAGGTAAATATTGTTTTACAACTAATTCCTGTTGCCAATTCGGATGTAATAAATCCATTATATGTTCTAACATAATTTTATCTTCATTAGAGTTACTAACCTGTAATGTAGGATTATGATATTTTATCAATCCCACAACTACAGTTCCATCGTCGCTTAGTTTAGCCGCTCTCGATTGATTCGTAAAAAATACAGGTTGGTCTAATCCTAAAACAAATTGATGTAATGAATTAGGTAATTTTCTTAAACCAAGATCTAGTGAGGCTACTGTAATTGGCACTGATTGTTCTTTCCATATATGCAGCGCAGTCTCTTTTGCACCCTTTACAATTTTACAAGCCTCTTTTGGTGGTATGGTAATGACAATCGTAGAGACTTCAAATATTTCATCACCAGAACAGCGTATTCTTTGAACATCATTACAGTGTTCAATTTCAACTACATTTTTATTAATCATAAATTGGACTCCAGCATTCATAGCTTCATCTCTTAGTTTTGTTATAATTGTCTCCCAGCCACCATCTACATAAAAAACTCCTTCTTTCATTGATCGTTGTATTTGTTTTAATACGGAAGATGCTAGCTGTATTGTGGGAGCATATGTGTAGGTTGTTGTTCTGCATAACGCATAAAACATATTTCTTACCATGGGGTCTTTAATTTCTTGTTCTGCCCATACACTGAGGCTCATTTTCGGAATTGTATTCAAATCTAATTTTCCTAGCTTTAACATCAAATGAGAAAATTGTATTTTAGCAGACCATGAGAGTAATGGTGTAGATAAAATTGATCGAAAATCTGTCGGTACTGTATACACATCATTTTTCCATATACCATGCGCCGTAGTTGAAGGTATACCTCCTGGAATATTGATTCCAAGTTCCTCAAAAGTGGATAGTGCTTCTCCTCCGCGATATAAAGCGTGTGCCCCAAGATTCATAAGAATGCCGTTTTTATTCGTAGTCATTGCTCTTCCGCCAAAACGATTTGATTTTTCTAATACCACCACTTTTTTCCCTTCCCTAGCTAAATAAATCGAAGCTGTTAATCCAGCAAGTCCCCCGCCTATAATTGCGACATTAAAATTTTTCATATAAATTCCCTCCTTATTGTTCCTACACACAAGACGGATGAAGAAAGAGGAATGTGACATCTTTGAAGAAAAAACAAAAAGATCCTTTACTATTTGATAAAGGATCTTTTTGTTTACATAATATAATTACCACCAACTCATGTGAGAGGTAGTCTTCAGTGGGACTGGATTCCAACTTTGTTGTATTGTTTGCCATGATTTGACCGTTCCATCTTTACTTTTAATAAATGCTTTAAATTCTATATTTCTTTCAGCTGGCAATACAACATTTCCTCGCCAATCCTTATTATGAGAATCATAATATAATTGAATTGGATATTGTTTCGTGTCCCAACTTCCTAATTCCGCACGATTTCCAGTAATATAAACAGTATCTCCTATTGTTGTAGGAGCATTTTTCACTACAATCGTTTGCATAACAGGGGTCACACCTAATAAATCCTTAAATCTCCCCATTAATGAATTGTTGTACATTACATCTTGATAACGAAGTAACGTAAATCCAGAGAAATTATAATTAAAGGTCATTTCTGCAACTCTGTTATACTCAGCTTCATTTCCTATACTTAAAGCATTTTCACCATTTAGTACAATTCCCTTTTGATTAGCTAATGTTGCAACATCTTGTACTAATGTTCTAGGCATTGAATATTCTGGATAACTGCCTTTGTCTGTCATTTCTAAACAAGTAAATGTTACATCTAACTTTGCACTTTTGAAAGCATCGAGTAAATGGCTATAATTATTATAGCCTGCTGGCCTTTCTGCTCCGTGAGGTATAACTGGATTATTATATTGCCAATGTACTCCTGCAATCTTTGCGCCGATTGGTACTTGAAAACTTGGATCAAAAGCATTGTGTGCCAATTCACCAATTAATTTTGTATGACTTTCTAAAACACCTTGATACCATTCTAAATAATCTTTTCCATATGAAGAATTATATCCATTCTTTAGAAACAGTTCCCCATCATTTGGTGGTAAAATTTCTAAAACAGAAGTAAGTTTTGTACTCCACGCTTCGTTCACTTCATTTAAGGAACCATATTTATTTAATACCCAGGAACGGAATTTTGACTTTGCAAATTCTGTATATGCTTGAAACTTTCCACGTGATGGATAACCGCTTCCATCAGCAGATGTATAAGAAGGATATCTTAGCTCTCCTGCTGGCCCCCCAGATAAATATATCTTTGCAATTACATCTTTATAAGGTTTCATAGCAGCTGCGAATGCTGTATATAGTTCACCATATTCCTTTTGAATTACATCTGAAGCAAGTGGATTCAATGTTTCTTTATTAACACTTCCGGTTTCAGATTTAAAGTAAAGACTATCATCATTTTTTTGATTCCAAACCCATGAAGGAATTGGTGTATTACAATCATCTCCAACATTTCCACCACACTGATGCGTAGAAATAATAGGTATCATTTTCATACCTGCATTTCTTACCGATTGAGCAAAACGCTGTGCGTATGAAAAATCAAATTGCTGATCCCCGTTTTTTTCCATATCTCCCCACCAAAAATCAACGGTAATAGCATAAAAACCATTTTGTTTTGCCCATCTTAAATCATTTTCGAATGTCTCCCAATTTGTTACTTCCGGAATTTTTTTTAATGGTGCCATTAAGTAAGCTTTATAATCCGGATTCATTCCCTTTCCATTTACAGCCGCATAACTTATTTGTGGAATGAATAGAGATACAAATAACATCAAGACAGGTAAAATGACACTACAATAATATTGAAATTGTTTTTTCATCTCTTTTCTCCTTTTCCCTTTTTAAATTTATAAAACATTTATGTATCCGTTTTCATTATAAACGAAAAACGCAATCGCTTGCATGAAATATTGCATAATATTAAACTAAAATAAACAAGCTAGGTTAATTAACTTGTTTATTTTAAAATCGACTACAGATTATTCACTTTTATCTAACAATATCATTTCTCGTTTTTTCTGAACTTGTTACACTACTTTTATAATAGTTCACTAAAATATTATGAAATCCTTTTACCAAGAATGATTAAATCCCTTTCTATTCCATCTAATTCTGCAACGTTAGGCAAATGTGCCCACTTTTCAAAATCAAAACACGAAAATAACTGAAGACTAGCTTTATTATGAGCAAATATAAACACTAATAATGTTTTAATCTTAAGCTTCGGACAAGTATCTAACACTTTTTGTATAATATATTTACCTATCCCATTACCTCTATGCATTGGATGAATGTATATACTTATTTCAGCTGTT
This sequence comes from Bacillus pfraonensis, assembly GCF_050768835.1. NCBI lineage: Bacteria > Bacillati > Bacillota > Bacilli > Caryophanales > Bacillaceae > Bacillus > Bacillus pfraonensis. The sequence goes on from NZ_JAHCDO010000026.1 coordinate 32,411, forward strand.
CCATTATAAGCAGGTCGACCGTAAAAGGACTGGAAACTAACCCATCCGCATATCTCACCTTGAGATTCTATTACCCATAAAGGTCTAAAAGAAGGTGAATGTTCATGAAACCATTGTTCCTTGCTCGTAACAGTAACAGGTTCTGTATCAGCAGTTACCATTCTACTTGAAATAGTTGAATTGTATATATCCACTATACTAGATAAATCACTAATTTTTGCATCTCTAATCTTAATATCTTCTTTCATAAACAACTCATCCCCCTGGTAAATATACTATTTTTTCATATATTAACTGAATTCTTACATACAATTCAAACATGATTGTAATAGATCTAATGTTTTTTCTTTTATCTCAAGTATTTACGTATCATATTTATTCTTACACTCTAGAATCAAAAAATAATCAGAATTCCTCTGTCATAAAAAATAACTAGGTTTTTATACCTAGTTATTTTTTTATGAAGGCCCAACTTCAACTTTTCTCTAATTTTTTACGAATCTATCATACTGCATCCGAAAAAGTTCAATGAGAAACGGAAGATCCTCTTCACTTTTTATATGATAACTGATCCATCCTGACTCAGGTAATACATGATGCGGTTGCACTAATCCTTTATTTACCAATTCATCCCGTTTTGATTTTTGAAATGGAAGGTCGGCTAATTTGTCACCATGAAGATGACCTAACTCTTTCTTTTTATAATTTAATTCAATACCACCAAAGCGATGTGGCTTTTCAGAAACACCCTCCCAGCTCAGCACTTCTTTTCTAATCATTTCACTATACGACATGGCCATTCACTCCTTTATCATTTGGATGTAAGAATAATATACCTTTTCTCTTTAAACGTTACATCACTCAAAGGTATGAATGGATTTACGAAAATAGTTTGAAAACCTAGAAATATATATACCTGATACTGGCGCTCCTGCTTATAGTGAACATGGTGGAGGAATTTAAAAAAGCACAAAATGTAACAATTCTGTTTCTGAAAAACGAAAGATGTCTTCATAAAAATGCTTTGTATCAATTTACAAAGCATTTTACTATTTATTTAGAAACCATCCCAACATACATTCCCTTATAACCGGCTAATGAAGTTGTGTCTTTTGATATTTTTCACTCGAATCACGTTGTCGCTTTTCATAACAATTTTTTTATTTTCTATTCAAAACAAAGTCTAGTATATATTTCTCTGTATCAATTGTATACTTAACAAACATAATTCGTAATTTCAAAAGTACATCACCTCACTCCCCAATACTCCCTTTTTGTTAATCTAATTTAGACAATATTCAAAAAAAACGTTCATACTCTTGTTTTAAAATGAACTTGATTATTTTTGTACCAGATTCTTATTGTAACCAGCTTTAGGAAGGGTGATTTGAAATCTTGTTTTCTCTTCGTCTGTATGCAAATACATTTGGCCTCCGTGTTTCTCCACGATATGTTTTGAAATGGTTAAACCGAGACCTGTTCCCCCGTCACTTTTTCTTGACTGATCTCCCCTAAAAAATGCTTCAAATACTTTTTCTTTTATCGCATTAGGAATGCCGATACCATCATCAATGATATTGATATGTATCATTTGAGTATCTTCAATTAGTGAAATGAGAATATTTGTTCCTTCTGGGTTGTATTTTAAGGCGTTGGACAGTACGTTAGAAACGGCACGATATAACAATGTATAATTAAATGAAACGAATATTTTCTGAGAAGGGATTTCAAATTGAAAGTTAAGTTGTTTTTCTTCAAACAGGCCATAATATTCTGCAGCTATTTCACGAACGAATTCTAAAATATCCAATGAGTCAGTTGGAAATGGATAGTCATGGCTTTCAAGTTTAGACAATTCAAAGACATCCTCAATCAATTCTGTAACGAGACGTGCTTTTGTATGTATAATATGTAAAGCTTGCTGTTTCTTCGCCTCCTCCTTAATAAGACCCAATTGCAGTGCTTCAACATAGCTCTGAATAGTTGTAATAGGAGTTTTTAAATCGTGAGAGATATGGACCAGCATACGCTGCTTGCTTTTTTCTAATTGTTTTTTCTCTTTTTCTGTTTTTTCTAGTTTTTCAGCCATAAGGTTAAAGTCATTCTGTATTTGTAATAATTCATAGTTTGATTTAAAACGAAGCCTTTTGTAGTAATAGCCCTTGGTGATGTTTCTAATTCCATCAGCGATTGAACGTAAAGGATTTGTTATTTTCATAGCCATCCAGCGGCTATATATATAAACATTCAGCCCAAATAAAAGGAGGAAAAGGAGAAAGGTTTGAAGTAACAATTTTGTAAAAGTTGTAATATGTTCTTTCGCTGCACTTGTTACCGAGAACTCTTGCTTTACATATGTTTTGGGAATCTTAACGAGACAATAAGCCATTTTCCCGTCTTTCGTTTTAAATGGTGCTAGAGAAGAGTAATACGGATTCTCCTCTTGGTCGTAAAAAAGGGTGTTTAATTCTTTTTCCGTATAGGCAGATAATTCATCTCGTTTTTTCCCTTTGATATAAATAACGTGCAAATTTTCATCGAGAATTTCTACCCAACCATCAAATGACTCAATTGACTTAGAAGGAATGTCTGCAAAGTTCTGTCGTATGATTTCAGTCGCTCTTAAATTAGACAACATAGTATTATCGAATTTCTGTATCAATTGAAAGTTTAAAATGACCAGCAAGATAACGACTGTAATTCCAACGGTCAATGAGAAGAAAACATAAGTTTTAATTAAGGTGTTGAATATTTTATTTTTACCGCTCATTCAACTCCTCCTTTTTAGCAAATCGATAACCTAATCCTCTTATAGTTTTTAAATATACTGGATTTCTCGGATGATCTTCAATTTTTTCTCTCAATCTACTGATTTGAACCATAATAGTATTGTCATCCGAATAATAATGATCGGACCACACGTTCTCAAAGATTTGTTTTTTTGTAAAAATACGACCTAGTTCACTCATAAATAGCTTCAATAATTTATACTCAAGGGCGCTAAGTTTAATTTCTTGTCCCCGCTTGTAAAGAATACAAGAGTGGTGATCCAACACCAGGTCATTCAGGCACGTTTGAGAATGCTCTTGATTTAGCGAGTCAGTATTAAAATCATATGTTCTTCGAAGTTGAGCTTGGACTCGTGCTAATACCTCCAACAAACTGAATGGTTTTGATATAAAATCATCTGCTCCTAGCCCTAGTCCCATAATTTTATCAATTTCCTGATTCTTGGCAGAAAGAATAATAATAGGCATTTTATACTCTTTCCGAACTATTTTAATCAATTCGTATCCATTCATATTCGGCATCATAATGTCAATAATGGCTAGATCAATTTTGAATTTCTGTATAAGATTTAAAGCTGATTTACCATCACACGCTTCCAGTATAGAAAAGCCTTCCATTTCTAAAAAAAGTCTTAGTATCTCAATGATTTCAGGCTCATCATCAACGATTATAATCGTTCTCACCATTTCTCCCCCTGTTTCCACTTTAAAATCTTGCTTAAAACTAAAATTCCCTTTTGTAAGATTATTGTAAGGTAAATGACAGTTCAGAGAAAGATTAACACCTTAAGATGGAGTTATCTTAAACGAAAGACAACTGAAAAAACTCTGCAACTACCAAATATATCGAGAAAACTTGCACATCATGATACTTGCATGTTAAATGGCCTCAGGTTATATATTTGACTAAAAAGGTAGATGAACCAGCATATATACAATCTGCCCAAAGGAAAAAGAATTCACCTATAAGCTTTTTAGATTAGGATCATAATCAAATCCTTGAATATTAGAAAAATGAATGCTCTATGTTTCTAGTATACTAGAGCGGATGTTTTAAATCGTTAAAGGAGTGATAGACATGTCATTATCAGTAACCTATGAACAGTATGAGAAAGCAGAGCGTCTGCTTTCTTGGAACACTGTAAATGATGTATTTAACGGTAAGGTTTTTCCTAATTGGTTAGATACAGGAAGCCGTTTTTGGTATCAAATGGATATACGAAAAAAAAATGAACGCGGTAAGCAATTTGTGATAGTTAATCCACGGTTAAATACTAAAGAACCCGCTTTCAATCATGCTAGGCTTGCAAAGTCCCTCTCTAATGTAATTAACCATCAGGTCGATTCAGATAATCTTCCCTTCAACTCTTTTACTTATGTAAATGAAGGGAAAGCGATTCAATTTGAAGTAGATGGAATCACGTGGATTTGTGATTTAACTAAATATCATTGTGAAAAAATCCGGGCTAAAGAAGTACCTGCGAATGAACTTCAATCTCCTGACGGGCGTTGGTCTGCATTTATCAAGGGGTATAATTTATTTGTACGCTCTTTAGAAACAGGACAACTAATCCAACTAACCCACGATGGCAAGCGATACTATGATTATGGGACTCAACCGGAATCAGAAATTTCCGCTGTCATTAAACGATTATATAATCCGAAATTTCCACCGGCAGTACTCTGGTCACCGGATTCCAAACAAATCTTGACGCATCGGCTTGATCAACGCAAAGTACGAAAAATGTCTCTTCTACAGTCAGTTCCTCATGAAGAAGCAAAAGCGCCTGTAATCCATTCGTATCGCTATCCACTAGTCGGAGATAAACATCTTCCAGTAGCCCATTTTGTAATTTGCGATATTGAACAGCAATCGATGATTCAATTAGATACAGAACCTGTGATTACTGGATTAGTATCACCACTCAGTTCTAGTTGTCAAACGGCTTTTTGGACAAACGACAGCAACTTTGTTTATTTCACAAGAATGGCTCGCAATTATCGATCTATACAATTTGTTGTCGCTAATGCAAAGAATGGTGAAGTTCAAAATTTGTTAAAGGAAAAAAGTGAAAGCTTCCTATTTACAGACCTCTACAATATCAAAAGTGGCAAAGGAGGTATAAATGTCCAATGGCTATGCCATGATAACTCTTTTATTTGGCATTCGGAGCGTGACGGATGGTCACACCTCTATCTTTATGACAGTAATACAGGGAGACTTAAAAATAGAATTACCTCTGGACCTTGGACAGTTCGTCGACTAATGGGGGTTGATGAACAAAAAGGTTGGGTATACTTTACTGCTAGCGGCCGAGAACTGGGACGGGATCCTTATTTTCAGCATCTTTATCGCGTTCGACTAGATGGATCAGACTTAGTACTCCTTACGCCAGAGGATGCAGAGCATAATGTGTCTATTTCCCCCGATTATCGTTTTTTTGTAGATACTTTTTCACGAGTGGATATGCCACCTAAATCTGTGTTGCGTTCCACAAATGGAAAATTAGTTTGTGAACTGGAGCAAGCTGATATTGAACTTCTCTTATCAAATGGATATCAAATACCAAAGCGTTTTACTGTCAAAGCTGCCGACGGGATAACTGATTTGTACGGAGTACTGATTCCTCCTGCAACAATAAACAAAGAGTGTAAGTATCCCATCCTAGATTACATGTACGGTGGTCCTCAAATAACTCACACACCGAAAGAATTTACTTGGGGCGGAGAGTATTCAGTAGGACTACCAGTTAATCAAGTGGGCTGTGCTCAATCTTTTGCACAGCTTGGCTTTGCTGTTATTTTAATGGATGGAAGAGGCACTCCTTACAGGTCAAAGAGCTTTCATGATTTTTCTGATGGAAGGCTGGAATGGTCTGCAGGACTTGAAGATCATGTAGTAGCTATTAAGCAGCTTGCGGAGCGGTATCCGTTTTTAGATTCAGAAAAAGTAGGTATTTACGGCGAATCTGGAGGTGGGTATGCAGCTGTTCGAGCTATACTGACATATCCGGATGTATATACGGTAGCAGTATCTGGGTGCGGGAACCATGATCAGCGCTTGTACTTAGCAGCTTGGGGAGAACGCTTTCAAGGACTTTTCAATTCAGAACTATACCGTGAACAAGATAATACTAGATTGGTTAAGAACCTAAATGGAAAATTACTTTTGGTAACAGGAGACCTCGATGATAATGTCCATCCTGCTTTAACCATGCGAATGGTAAATGCTTTGATTAAAGAAAACAAAGACTTTGATCTACTAATACTTCCTAATCGGCATCATGGGATTTCAGAAGATGTGTATTTTATACGGCGACGATGGGACTATTTTATACAAAACCTAATGGGGGTAGAGCCACCAAAAGAGTATGCGATTAAAGATCCTATGTTTCCAGGATGATGAACAGATACTATCATCTATTATTAACTGATGAGATTGCTAACTTATATAGAAAATAATGCATTAAGTTAGGAGGATAATTATGAATAGATATTCTATTTTAATGTTATCATTCTGTTCATAATTTCTTTCCTCATTTCTTTCCTCGTTCCTGTCCCTTCATATGCGACTAGCATAGATGTAGGACCGTCTGACGAAAAAACGTTGGAGAATTGGATGGATCAGTTTTTTAGCTTAAAAGGGCTAAAGTTGAAGTTTGGATACTCCTGGCTAATACTAAAATCGGCCTAGCAAAACAAAAAAGGTCAACCAAAAAAATCCAGTTGACCTTTTAATTTGATTACACTCGTTAGCTCAGTACGCTTACTACCCTTATTATTTTTAGCATATGTATAGTTGTTGCATACCCCCTTCTAATTTTTACTTTCACCTTTAAAGATAAAAGACTTTTATAATTCCATGCATTATAATAACAATTTACGAATTTCTTTTATGCTTAAATCTGTGAATTTCGCAATGTCTTCTAACAGCATTCCATTCTTATTCTTTCATTCATGCATATTTTCACGAACATCCCCCATAGGATTTTCTAAAATCTTTAATAATGACCATAGTTTTTCAAATTCACTCACTTCGATAATCAGTTTTTCTCTGTCCTAATAGAAAACTTGCCCCACACAGATTTATCATAATGCTTGTCTTAGTAAAGTGTTCACTAGTTTATTGTGTAATTTCTATATAGAAAAGAAAATGAGAACCTCTTAATATCCAAGGGGTTTCCGTTATGTAGTAAATCAATTCTGATTGCATAGAAGCACCTGATAGTTTATCATAAGGTTTTCCTACTAATAAAAAAGAGCTACCTCAGTAGCTCTCAACAAAAGAATTTCCTTTGTAAAAGAAAATTAATAGTAATAAATTTTTATAGCCTTTCCCCATTGGTTGCAATTACACCTTTATACCAGAAAAAGGATTTCTTCTTTTTCCGTTCTAATGTTCCGCTGCCATCGTCATGTTTATCAACATAAATGAAACCGTAACGTTTGGAGAACTCGCCTGTTGACATACTTACCATATCAATACAGCCCCAGCTTGTATAGCCGATTAATTCAACACCATCTTCAATGGCTTCACCCATTTCCTTAACGTGCTCACGAAGATAGTCAATTCGATAGTCATCGTTGATTGTGCCATCTTCTTCTATTTTGTCATAGGCTCCTAACCCATTTTCTACAACAAATAGTGGTTTCTGATAGCGATCATATAATTTGTTTAAACTGATGCGTAATCCTACAGGATCGATTTCCCAGCCCCAGTCGCTTGTTTTTAAGAACGGATTTCTTATACCGCCAATAATATTCCCTTGCGTTGCTTCCGCATCTGTCTTCACTTTCTTCTCAGTGCGGGACATGTAATAACTAAAGCCAATATAATCAACAGTGCCTTCCTTTATTAATTCTAAGTCACCATCTTGAATCTCCAATTCGATATTATGTTCTTTCAAGTATCTCTTAATGAAAGCTGGATACTCACCTCGTACTTGTACATCTGCACAATAGTAGTTGAAAAGCTGTTCTTCCTGAAGAGCATACATTATATTTTCTGGATTGGAATCAAAAGAATATACAGGTGCAAAGAGAATCATACAACCAATTTGGGAGTTAGGAATGATCTCATGGCATGCTTTGACCGCAAGGGAGCTTGCGACAAATTGGTGATGATATGCCTGGAAGGTAGGCTCGTATTTATCTTCTTCTTTTTGAATTGAAAAACCAAGACCTTGAATCGGCATCACCAAGCTGCTATTGATTTCATTAAAAGTCATCCAAAACTTTACTTTATTTTTATAACGATTGAAAATAGCTTTTACATATCTTTCAAAGAAAGTTATCACTTGACGGTTTCTCCAACCACCATATTCTTTTACTAAATGTAGAGGCATTTCATAGTGAGAAATAGTTACAACTGGTTCAATACCGTTTTTATGCAATTCATCAAAAACACGATCGTAAAAGGCCAACCCTTCTTCATTTGCCTCTAATTCATCGCCGTTTGGAAAAATTCGTGTCCAGGCAATCGACATACGGAATGCTTTGAAACCCATTTCTGCAAACAGCGCAATATCTTCTTTATACCGGTGATAGAAATCAATAGCTTCATGATTCGGATAGTAATATTGATCACCATGGATTTCAAAATCAAAACCTGGATTCATTAATATTTTATAACGCTCGTTTCCACCTGGAAGAACATCGGCAATATTTAGTCCTTTATTCCCTTCATTAAATCCACCTTCTATTTGATTAGCTGCAGTAGCTCCTCCCCATAAAAAATCTTCAGGGAATTGATATGTTTTCATTTTGATTACCTCCAGAAATTTATGCCATTATAACTATTTGTTTAAATTTATAAAAATCTCTTTCTTATAAGTAACTACAAAAAAATCATAACTACGTTTAGTGGGATAGTAAATAAATGAAGAGTATTTAGTTTTTTATACCGGAGAAAGTGATTTGTTACATAAATGTAACACTATGTTTCTTGTGAAAAAATTGTGTTAAAATGTAGTTATCATTTTTTTGCAGGTTACGATATTTTTTACTAAAGGAGACACTGGATCAATGTTTACAAACGACGTAATCGCTTCTTTTAATGAATTAGAAACTTCTTTATACAACTATATTTGTCAAAACAGTGCTAAGGTGATTTATATGCGAATTCGTGAACTAGCAGATGAAACACATGTGTCAACAGCTACAATTTTACGTTTTTGCAGAAAGCTACATTGCGAGGGGTTTTCTGAATTCAAAGTAAAGCTTAAAATGCACTTAAAAAAGAATAAAAAGACAATTATAAAAAGTTCTCAACATTCAGTAATAGAGTTTTTTGAACGAACATTAAAAGGTGACTTAGAAGAAAAAATTAAGGAAGCCGCAAGTCTCGTTACCAAAGCAGATAACGTTATTTTTATTGGGATCGGCAGCTCTGGTATTCTTGCCGAATATGGTGCAAGATATTTCTCGAGCTTAGGTAAATTCTCACTATATATTAAAGATCCTCACTTTCCTATTCATTCCAACCTTCGTAATAATAGCGTAACAATTGCCTTATCTGTCTCAGGAGAAAATAATTTTACGGTCACTCATCTTAACCAACTTAAACAAGAGGGAAGTAAAATCATTAGTATTACAAACACTACACTCTCAACCATTGCAAAAATCTCTGATATAAACATTCCCTATTATGTAACAGAGGAATTTTTCGAAGAATCTAATATTACTACGCAAGTACCTGTTATTTATATTTTAGAATCTATGGCTCGAGAAATACATGAACTTAATCAATAGGCTGAAATCCCTAATGAAATGCATGCTGTGAATGTGAACAAACTTTATGAATGAGCTGAGAACACTCGTGATTTTAATTATGGGAGTCAGCGACAAGCAGAAGGGATTGCGGTGGCTAAAACTCAAGGAAAACATTTAGGGCGTCCTTTATTTAACCTTTTAACATTAAGCCAAAAGCAGCTATTGATAATAGCAGAAACCTATCCAAAGTGGAAAAAAAGAGAAATAACGGGCACTAAATTTATGGAACTACTAGAACTTAAGAAAAATACTTTTTATAAGATACTGAAAGAATATGAAGAGAAGAAAGTGAACTACCCACCACTTAACGACCTTACAGTCTGTTTGAAGGGGGGGCTTCAAAAGCCAAGACTTTCTCTTTTATTGCTCATTCATCCACAAGCCTACTCGCTCATGTCCAAAGCCTTATATTCGCGGCGTCCCTTACCGCATTTATTATATCGTATATGATCAAAATCACGTACAAAAAACATGTAAGCTACCGCCTACCGAAAATTCATCCCCCACCTACTCGCTGGGCCACGCCCTTCTCGCTCCTTGAGGAAGTGGACTTTTTTTCGGAACATATGCTAAAGACTAAAAGGGGTCCCGCCAACCAAATGACATAAAACCAACGCTAGGACATTTTATAGCAAATAAAAAGCCGATTTTCCTACGTTAAGGAATTTCGGCATGTATGTTTTATCTTCGGAGTGGTCGTAATGATTCTAAAGTAGTAGTTGATTACTATAATTTAAAATAGCCTCCAAAAGGTTCTAGTGCAAATATATGAAGACGAACACAGATATCAGTGTTTAATCACAATTAATATATACTTTAAACTATCGTAACGATTACTAGAGTATTCACATATAATATTTATATATCAAACTGGAGGTGATGGTATCATGAATAAAGAGTACAATTCTAACAAAGATTCTGGCAATAAAGATATCCGCACTTCATCTTCACAATCTTCCAATTACCAATCATCACAAAATCTATATCGCCAAGGGTATGTAAAGAAGAAAGGATGTAATTGCGGTAAAAACAAATAGAGTTTTCACTTTATTTAGAATTAAATTTACTATGTAATATATACAACTCAAAAAAGAGCATCCATAACAGGTGCTCTTTTTTGATAATCATAAATAGTTATTAAAAATGAAGAATTTGATACAATTTGTGAAAAAGTAGTATTGGATCTCACTTTGAAAGTTTTACAAATACAACAAGCGGAAGTTGGTTCTGGTACAAACAATATTTGTTAGAAACGTAGATTCTGGTGCAAAAAGAATCCGAGTCAACTAGAATTTAATTTTCAAATAAATCTCTAGTACTCATTGTGGTCGAGCTGTTAGCTTTTGCTAGCTGCTCTTTTTTGTGCTTCATCACTTGCATTAATGATACTGTCAGGAGCCCATCCAGAATTTTTATCCACCCATAAACTGCTTCCGAGGTCCATCTTCTATCACGAATTTCCTGACACTTATCAACTAGATTGTTACATGTTTTCATAGTCATCCTTCTTTGCTACAAAATGAAATTTTTATTAATTAATCACCTTTATGCTAAGTTTGGATAATGGATGTTTGCAAAATGTTTGCAATTACAAAAAAATGCGGTTTCTCAAATACAAGAAACCGCATTACATCAGCATCTATAGTTAAATCTTAAACTGACTCGTATACAGTCCATAATAGAATCCTTGATTTTCAATTAAAGATTCATGATTGCCTCTCTCAATAATTTCTCCATCTTGAATAACAAGAATTTGGTCTGCTTTTTCAATCGTTTTTAATCGATGAGCAATCACAAAACTTGTACGTCCCTTCATCAAATAATTTAATCCAGATTGAATTTGAAGTTCTGTTCTTGTATCAATGTTAGATGTAGCTTCATCAAGAATTAGAATGTCTGCATCTGTTAAGATTGCTCGTGCAATTGCAAGCAATTGCTTTTGCCCTTGACTTAAATTTGACCCTTCCGAAGCAATTTCTGTTTCATATTGCTTTGGTAAATGTTTAATAAATGAATGTGCAGATGCTGCCTTTGCTGCCGCAATAACTTCTTCATTACTTGCATCTAGCCGTCCATAACGAATATTATCCATAATTGTACCTGCGAAAAGATATGTATCTTGCAAGACGACTCCTATTTTACTTCGCAGAGAGCTAATATCGTAATCTTTTATATCTTTTCCATCAATCTTAATTTGCCCTTTATGAATATCATAAAAACGCGTTAACAAATTAATAACTGTTGTTTTTCCGGACCCCGTTGGTCCAACAAGTGCAATCGTTTCTCCTGGATACGCATGTAAGTTAACATCTTTTAAAATTTCTTTTTCTTTCGCATATCCAAATGATACACGTTCGAAAGAAACATTTCCTTTTAGCTTCTCAACAATAATTGCATCTTTTTTATTTTGAATTTCTGGTACCTCATCCATAATTTCAAAAACTCGCTCTCCCCCAGCAACTGCAGCTTGAATTGTATTCATAAGCGTTGCAAACTGACTAAGTGGTCTTGAAAATTGACGAGAGTAATTAATAAATGCTGCGATAACACCAACTGTTGTCATACCATTTAAAACCATAATGGCACCCGCTAATATAACAAGTCCCATACCTAAGTTATTAATAAAGTTCATACTTGGGAAGATAAACGCTGAAAATGTATCAGCTTTTGTAGCAGAAATTCTAAGTTGTTCATTGATCGTATGAAATTTATTTACTGTTTCTTTTTCTTTTCCATATAGCGTAATAACATCTGCACCTGTAATTGCTTCTTCAATAAAACCATTTAATTCTCCTAGATCTTTTTGACGCTTCGCAAAATTTTTACCACTATATGCAACCAGTTTTTTTGTTACCAAAAACATAATTGGTATCGTAATGAGTGTCACAATTGCTAAAATCCAATCTAGTGCGAACATTGCGATTGTCACACCGATAAATGTTAAGGCAGACGAAATGATTTGAACGACGCCTTGTGTTAACGCTTGATTTAAACTATCAATATCATTTGTAACGCGACTCATTAAATCTCCCTGTGAACGAACATCAAAGAAACGAAGGGAAAGCGTTTGGATTTTCCCAAAAATATCTTGCCGTATTTTTTGTATCGTTTTTAATGCTACATTAACCATCAGGAATGTTTGCAGCCACGTTAATAATACCGTAATGCCATAAATCCCAACGAGAAGCATACACATTCTTGCTGTCCCATTTAAATCTCTTGGTACGATATATTCATCAATAATAACTCCCATATAATATGGTCCTAATAAACCAAGTAATGTTGTAACAAATACAAGAACAATAACGAACATAAGAGCTGCTTTTTGATACCCCATATAGTTCCAAATTCTCATTACAGTTCCTTTTGTATCTTTCGGTTTTCCTGGTTTGGAATTGCTACGTCCACCTTTATTTCCGAACTGCCCTTGAAAATTACGCATGTTCTTTCCCTCCTTCTTGATCTAAACTACCACCTTGGGAAAGATATATATCTTGGTACACTTCGCATGTTTCTATTAAATGTTCGTGTGTCCCACTTCCAACTAATTCACCGTGATCTAAAACAAGAATTTGATCAGCATCTATAACAGATGATATTTTTGAGGCGATTAAAAATGTTGTCATTTCTGTATGTTCTTCTTTCAATGCTTCTTGTATAATCCCTTCTGACTTTGCATCAACAGCTGATGTAGAATCATCAAGCACGAGGATAGATGGTTTTCGAACAAGTGCTCTCGCGATTGAAAGACGCTGTTTTTGTCCACCAGAAAGGTTTGTTGCTCCTTGTGTTAAGTTATATTGATATGTATTTTCAAACTTATGAATAAACTCCGTCGCACAAGCTGCTTCTGACGCAGATTCTATTTCTCCTTGTGTTGCTTCTTCTTTACCATATCTCATATTTTCTTCAACACTTCCTGAAAACAGCAATGCCTTTTGCGGAACAAATCCGATTGAAGAACGAAGCACAGGTAAATCGTACTCTTTGACATTGACACCATCAACAAAAATTGCTCCTTGATCAACATCATATAAACGTGGAAGTAATTTAACTAAAGTAGATTTCCCACTTCCCGTAGGACCGATAATCCCTACTTTTTCACCTTTTCTTACTGTAAATGAAATATCTTTTAAAACATATTCATTATTTTTGCTGTAACTGTAACTAACATGCTTAAATTCGATATTTCCATTTACTTTCTCCGGTTGATACGCATTTTTTTCATTTTCAATATCAACTTTCGTCTCTAGTACTTGTTGTACACGATCAGCAGATGGAAAAGCACGAGCAATTTGAATAAATACCATACTGATTGACATAAGCGACATTAATATAATATTTAAATAGTTAATAAACGCTAAAATTGCTCCAACTTGTAATGTGCCATTAAACACTTTCACGCCGCCTATCCATAACGTCGCTACAATACCACCATTTACAACTAGCATAATGATCGGCATCATTAATGAAACAATTTGTACCGCACGAATGTTGATGCATGTTAAGTTTTTATTTACTTTTTCAAAATGGGAAATTTCATGATTCTGTCTTACATAAGCCTTTACAACGCGGACACCAGATAGGTTTTCTTGTAATTTTGTATTTACTTTATCTAAAGCTTCTTGAACCCTTCTAAATGATCCGCTTGCATTCCCAGCGATGAAAATAATTGCAACTAAAAGAATAGGTACAACAACAAGTAAAATAGAAAATAAATCTTTTGCTGTTACAAAAACAATAATGATACTACCTATAAATAATAAGGGGCCACGAACAAGAACACGCAATGTCATCGTCATAGCTGCTTGAATGGATGTAATATCATTTGTGACAATTGTTAATAACTTTCCAGTTCCAAATGAGTCCCGGTTTTCACTAGAAAACGTCTCAATTTTTGTAAAGACATCCTTTCTTATATCCGTCGCGAAGTTAACAGCCGCTTTCGTAGAATACATCATACATCCAAGCCCACCAATTAATCCAATTGCTGCTGCTCCTATCATCAGAATTCCCATTTTAATTACATACTGAAAATCTTGATTTGCTATTCCAACGTCAATAATATGTTGCATAATCGTCGGCTGAATTAAGTCCATCGCAACCTCAAGTACCATAAACAGTGGTCCAATAATAGCGAAGAACATGTATGGTTTTAAATACTGTAACAATTTGCGGAATGATTTCATACATTGTCTCCTTTTCTTATGAAATTGTCATTTTATAATTCAAATACCACCTTCTTTTTATTCATTCATACGGACTTTTCCATTACTACTATTTATATTCCAAAGATTAATATTTAACATTATTAAATGATAAATATTAATCTTCCATCCGTCAATCAATGCGCCTTACCTTTATAGAAAATACATCTTCCTTATTTCTAGGCAATCATAAAAAAACGCATTCTTTTATAATAGAATGCGGCCAAGCTCAATTATATATGTTCAATTGTAAAATTAATGAATTCTGTTTCAAAACCATTACCTTTTGATGGACTACAAGTGTAAAATCCTATTTTTATAGGATAATTCCCCTGATCTTCTATAAGATGAGCAATTCGAATCTGTTCCCATTCATCACCCATTTGTTCAGTCTTTACATAAATCGTATAGTCACCTTCCTTTCGAATTATTCGAAAATTTAGCTGTTGTTTGACAAGCTCATTCGAAAAATTTTGCGTCGACCAATCAGAATATCCACTATTTGTTACAACGGCCCCTAAATGTGATGGTCCTTCAGGAATATATTCAAGAGATGTTTTTAACCAACATTTCTCCGATAACATAACAAAAAGTCCGGCTTGGTCGTATGTAGATTTAGGGTCCATACGTAATGATACTTCAGCTACAAAATCCGTAGACAGTTCTTCATAAAAAACGTGTCCGTTCATTACCTCGAATCCATAGTGTGTTTTTAACCAAAAATCGGTTTCTTCTTTCGAATGAACGAGAAAAGTTTTTTCTTGTATCTCATAATTTTTTGGTTCATTTATAATATTTAGTTGTTTCATATGATTTGGTATATAGGATATTTTCATAGGACCTCCATAAAAATATGTTTCTTAAGCATTCATGATTCACTCATGATTATTTGCTGCAATCCAATCATAAAGAATCTACTAATGGCGATTTGGGGGTTAAAATTCAGTTGCAATTGGAAATTTATATCCTTTAAAATTAATCTTTTCACCACCGCGAATCATCAAGTATGTTTCAGGTTGAAACTCTTTACATGTTACCGCTTCTATCCCTAGTTCATCAGGATAAAAGTAAAATACAATCGCTGTAAATGATTCAGCTATTTCAGCACATATTTCATCTAAAATCGGCATAATTTGTGCAAAAACCCCAAATAAATGTAGCACTTTATCTTTCACTTCATATACAATCAATGCGTCTAACTTCTCTGAATAGTATAGTTTTCCATTCCATTTCGTATCGTACATATTAAAATAAAAAGAAGACTGATAGTTTAGTGTGGAAAATTCCATTGAAAGCTGTTGAGAGTTCTCCATTATTTCTTTTATAAGTTGCATATCTTTTTCAACATGAAAGTTTAATTTTCGAAGTGAAGATGAACAAGGTTGCTTATTATCATAAGATAATGTCATCAGATGTTCTTGTACGACTCGAAAACCAAATGACTCGTATAATTCCGGCTTCTCTGTAAATAATATTGCACATTCATATTTTGTATCTATTTCTTGTAATACTTTACAAAATAGCTGCTTCATCAAGCCTTTTCTACGATATTCTGGATGTGTCATGACAGATTGAATACCAGCAGCATGAATTTCCTCTCCATTTACTAACATTGGTAGCGCAAACATAGATACATTTGCTATTACTTGACCTTTTTGTAAATAGGAAAAAGGTTTGTATGTATTGTCCCAAAATCCATTGGATTCAAAATTTTGTAACGTTTGAACAGGAATATGAAACACCTCTTCAAATAATTGAAACAACAATTCCTTTTTCGGTTCTTCCACAAAAAAGTTTTCAGAAAGAATAAGATTCCCCATATTGTTCCTCCATAAGTTCATTCCTATTAGTGTAATCGTTTTCTATTGTGTTTAAATGAAAGAAGTTTCTTTCAGGTCAACATACCCTCACAAAATATACCAAAATAAGTTAAGATTTTCAAGATAACTGCGAATACAACTTCCAATAAAAATTATTTTATATTCCTCTTACATGTATTATTCAATAATCAACATACTAAGTGAGAGCTAATTTCGTAAAAAGTGAGGGCTATTTAACTATGGAAAATTATACTACCCCTAAATGTATTATCGTTATTTTTGGTGCGACAGGCGATTTAGCAAATCGCAAATTATTCCCTTCTCTTTTCAGGCTCTTTCGACAAGGGAAAATCTCCGAAAATTTTGCCGTTGTTGGTGTGGCAAGAAGGCCATTATCTAATGAGGAATTTCGTGAGAATGTTAAACAATCTATTCACAATTTACAAGAGAAAAATATAACTCATGATACATTCGCTTCCCATTTCTATTATCATCCTTTTGATGTAACAAATTTATCTTCTTATCAGGAGCTAAACAGTTTGTTAAGCACTCTAGATGGAAAGTATGCTACTGAAGGAAATCGTATGTTTTATTTAGCTATGGCTCCTGATTTTTTTGGCACAATTGCTACAAATTTAAAATCAGAAGGGCTAACTTCAACGGAAGGTTGGATTCGTTTAGTAATTGAAAAACCATTTGGACATGATTATGAATCAGCACAAGCATTAAATGATCAAATTCGTCATGCCTTCACAGAAGATCAAATTTATCGTATTGACCACTATTTAGGGAAAGAAATGGTTCAAAACATTAAAGTTATTCGATTTGCGAATGCGATTTTTGAACCTCTTTGGAACAATCAGTATATAGCAAACATCCAAATTACTTCAAGTGAAACTTTAGGAGTAGAAGAGCGCGGCCGCTATTACGAAGATTCAGGCGCACTACGTGATATGGTTCAAAATCATATGTTACAAATGGTAGCACTCCTTGCAATGGAACCACCAATCAAGCTAACTGCAAATGAAATTCGAAGTGAAAAAGTGAAAGTACTTCGTGCTTTACAACCACTTTCAGAAGAGACGGTAGAACGTGATTTTGTAAGGGGACAATACGGATCAGGAATCGTAGACGAGCAAAAAGTAATTAGTTACCGTGAAGAAAACGCAGTAAATTCAGAATCAAATACGGAAACATTTGTTGCTGGTAAGCTAATGATTGAAGATTTCAGATGGTCAGGCGTTCCTTTCTATATTCGAACTGGGAAACGTATGCAAGAAAAATCAACCGAGATTGTCATACAATTCAAAAATTTACCAATGAATCTATATTTTAATAAGGAAAAAAAAGTTCATCCTAATTTATTGGTCATTCATATTCAACCAGAAGAAGGTATCACACTTCATTTAAATGCACAAAAAACTGATAGTGGCACTACTTCGACACCTATACAATTAAGTTATTGTAATAACTGTATGGATAAAATGAATACACCGGAAGCATATGAAATACTTCTATACGATTGTATGCGTGGTGATTCAACTAACTTTACTCATTGGGATGAAGTATCCCTTTCTTGGAAATTCGTTGATACAATCTCAAATGTTTGGAGTAATAAATCAGCTAAACATTTTCCTAACTATGAATCCGGCTCAATGGGTCCTAAAGAATCTGATGCTTTATTAGAAAAAGATGGTTTTCATTGGTGGCCAACGATAACCTCTCATTTGACAGGAGAAAGCTACAATGAAAATATATGATATTACAGTCCCTATATTTGAAGGAATGACTATTTACAAAAATAAGCCTAAAAAACAACCACAGTTTTCAAGAATAACAAATGCGCATGTTACCGAGTCACGTATCAAATTAGACGTCCGTACAGGTACACATATTAATCTTTACATATGATTATTGAAGGAGCGGCCTTTGAGAGTATTGGGAGTTTTACAGGTCATGATCGCCTTCCTAACTTCTTCACTTTTACATTCTTGTCCGCGAATAGAGAAATAAATAATAAACAACCTCGTCCTTATAAGAACGAGGTTGTTTTTATGTAGAAAAGATTTTCCGATTACATTGTGATGATAACTTATTTTTTATCGCTTTTTTCTACCGCATGGCCGCCGAATTCATTACGTAGTGCAGCTACTACTTTACCTGTAAATGTGTCATTTTCTAGTGAACGATACCGCATTAATAAGGAAAGTGCAATAACAGGTGTCGCTGTTTGTAAATCAAGAGCTGTTTCAACTGTCCATTTCCCTTCCCCTGAGGAATGCATGATCCCTTTAATGTCATCTAACTTTGCATCCTTTGAAAATGCGCGTTCCGTTAAATCCATGAGCCACGAACGAATAACTGAACCATTATTCCATACTCTTGCTACTTTTTCATAGTCATAATCAAACTCGCTTTTCTCTAACACTTCAAATCCTTCACCAATAGCAGCCATCATACCGTATTCAATCCCATTATGAACCATTTTTAAAAAATGACCACTTCCCGCTTTTCCTGCATATAAATATCCATTTTCTACAGCTGTATCTCGAAATACAGTTTCTACAGTTCCCCACGCTTCTGGATCTCCTCCAACCATATAACAAGCACCATGACGAGCACCCTCTGTCCCACCAGATGTTCCCGCATCCATAAAATGCACACCAGCTTTTTTAAGCTCATCATAGCGACGAATGGATTCCTTATAATAAGAATTACCCGCTTCAATCACAATATCTCCCCCACTTAAAAGCGGTGTAATTTCATTAATTACATTATCAACAACAGCATGTGGCACCATAATCCATAAAACTCTTGGTGTTTCGAGAGATTGAATAAGTTCAGCTAGACTAGATGTGCCTACAGCACCATATCCTTTTATTTCTTGTACAGCATCTGCATTTACATCATACGCCACTACTTCATGATTCTTATCCATTAAATTTTGACCTAAATTCAACCCCATTTTCCCTAAACCAATTAACCCTATTCTCATCTTTCATTCCTCCTAAAAAATACCTAAGTAGATTCGCTCATCCTTTGTTTATCCTGCTGCATTTCAACAACCGATATTTACCCCAAAATTTTTCCACTACAGATATATTTTGCACGAATCTGCTCTGGTAGATGCATAGGAGCTACTTAATATTTATAAAAGCGTTGTAGTTTCCGCCTTCGTTATTCACTAATCCCTTCTAACCTCTCCTTCGTATTTACTTCTTCTCCTTTTAAACGCTTTTCAAATGTTTTTCTCCAACTTGTTGAAAGAGCCTCTACTCCTAAAATCCTTCGTACTCCCTCAAAGTTACGTTTTTCTTTATGCATTATGTGGTTTGCAAAAGCAATTGAAATACCTTGATGATTAGTCTCAAGCTGTGTGAGAGAATCTGTTGGTGATACCCACCCCTCTTTTAGAACACGAAAATAAAATCCCGTATATCCTGTGTTTTGGAAGTAAAGTGGTAATTGCGGTATATCATACTTTTTTGCTAGTTTAAAACAAGGCTGCCTTGGTTGACTTACTTGTACTATTGCTTCGCCAATTTGAAATATATCACCTATACAAACATCTTCTTCAAGCATGTCTTGTACTGTCATATTTTCTCCAAAAGCACCATATACAAGCTTTTGATTCAATTCTTTTTCCCAATACGGATAATGATTATAGGAATAAACACAAACTGCTTTATCAATTCCACCATGATGGACTAAATCAGCTTGACCATCTCCATTAAATTTTAATGATGATAAAAAGACAGGCTCACTTACTTGCGATTTATTCATACCCGTTTGAATTAATTTCCCGCCATATGACACTTCTTTTGGCATACCTATATTAAGAGACATTAAGTTATATGACTTTAGCATCATTCCCGACTCCTTTCACTTTCTTGACAAAGCTCTTCAAAATTTTGATTTATTATCTCAAATTCCTTATCAATGTGAGTATAATGTCAAAACATTCATTGTTCAATTCAATTATTTGTATGATAATGATAGGTAAAACCTATCATTAGAGGTGATTCTTATCGAGTTAAGACAGTTAGAATACTTTGTAGCTGTTTCAAACGAATTACATTTTACAAAAGCAGCTGAAAAATTAAATATTTCGCAACCTTCACTAAGTCAACAAATTCGTTCACTTGAATATGAAATTGGTATGCCTCTTTTTGATCGAATTGGCAAAAAAATCTCTTTAACAGAAGCGGGAAGAATTTTACTTTCACATAGTCAAAAAGTCTTTCACGAAGTAGAACAAGCGCATGCTGCAATTCAAGATTTAAACGGGCTCCAGCAAGGAAAGTTAACCGTTGGCACCCTATTGACGACCGTAAACTACTTATTACCACCAGCCATTTTGAATTTTAATGAGTTATATCCTAATATTGAACTTTCTATATTAGGTCTTCGTACTAGCGAAATCCGTGAAAAATTATTGCAAAATGAATTAGATATTGGCATTACATTTCTTCCTGTTCAAAATAAAGAAATCATATCTATTCCGCTTTATCAAAACGAACTTACTTTAGTAGTACCAACTGGGCACGAATTAACACAACACACTACCGTGACGATGGAAGTATTACAGAAATATCCTGTTATCCTCCTACCCAAAAATTTCTTTTTAACACAGCTTATTAATTCACATTGCCAAAACTTTAACTTTACACCAAAACCAATTTTAGAGATAAGTACAATGGAATCATTAATTCACATGGTTTCAAAAGGAATGGGAATAACAGTTTTGCCTAAACCATATATAGACTTTCTACAGAGTGACTCTATTCAAGCTATTAAAATCAAGAATCCTACGCCCACGATAGAAATCGGGATTATTTATAGAAAAGATAAATATATGCGGGCTGCTACACGAGCTTTTATTGAGCAGTTAAAAAACATTGTAGATTCTTTTCCAATCTAGATAGATATCTCCCGTACTACAATCTCTCCTTATTCTATTAGAAGAACGCATAGGTGAATAAACGTAGGTGAGTCGATGAAAGAAAAAAGAGTTGATGTCCTTCACTAGAGACAATCAACTCTTTTTTCTTTTTGAAATTCCATTAATTCCTTAACTTATCAGACATACCCCCTATTCTCTTTCCATCATGCCGATCTGATTTTTCTTAGGTGCAACCTTCTCCCTAATAAGAAAATGAACCATCGGCAAAACAAGCAAACTAGCAAATGCGCAAAAAATCCCTAAAGTAACAAATGAAAACCCTTTACTCAAAGCAAACGATGCCACACTCGAAGCGATCGTCATTCCAACATACATTGCAGAACTATTCAACGCCATAACAGTCCCTCTTACTGCTGAACTTAATTCAGAAATCAAAGCTGTTAATGATGCTTGACCAAATCCAATGAATATACTCCAAACCATGTGTGCCATAATCGCGATTTTTATATTATCAATATAGAGTGAAAATGTAATTATACTAACTGAAGTAATGATACTTGCAATGGAAACCACTACTTTTTTCCCCATTTTATCTGCTAATTTTCCACCACCTATATTACCAACTACACTCCCTAAACCAGCAAAGAAAATAACAATTCCAATCTGTCCAATTGTAAATCCAAAATTCCTATCGTAGTACACACCTATGTATGAGAACATACCATGTAGTCCAACAGTCCATAAAAGCGTTGATAATAACGCAAAGAAAACAGAGAAATTTGTAAATGCGACTTTGCATGATTGAATCATTGCTCTCGTTGCAGAAGTTGATAACTGATTTTTCGGAATCTCTTTTTCTAACACTTGACTTGCAATTAGCGTAACAAGCACGGCTAGTAATCCAATGATAGAAAATGTCCATTGCCAGTTCCCTACCTCAGATAAAAAAGCACCGATAGGGACACCTAATACTGTTGATCCAACCATAGCTCCCATAATCATACCCATTGCTTTTCCTCGTGACTGGTACGGTACTTTATCTCCTACTAATGCAAATACACTTGGCATTATCATTGCTCCTGATAAACCAGTCAGTCCACGGAACAATAAGAGGGTTCCAAAATGATTCGTAAGTCCCGTGCAAAATGTAGCAACCGAAAAAATGATAAGACCCGTGACAATCATTTGCTTTCTACCGACTTTATCAGATAATGGTCCAAAAAATGGAGCTGTTATCCCATAGAATAGTGCGTACGCTGTAATGAAAAGCCCACCCTTTTCAGTAGGTATTCCTGTTGTTAGTGAAATCGCAGGCAATAATGGTGAAACAATTAAAGAATCTAAACCGATAAAAAAAGCGATAATTGCTAAAATACGTAACGTTGATTTTACTTGCATCTTGATTCCTCCCCTTTATTTCATATATGAAATAAATATTTAAAATTACCCTTACACCTCCAATTTTATACATGTCAATTTATTTCATATGTGAACTATTTATATAAAAAAAAATGTAACAGAGTGTTACACTTTTTCTTATATATCGCACTTAAACTAAATGATGCTTCCATTTTAACAATAGTTCTTGCAGCTTTTGTTCTTCTTCAGCAGTAAAACAGCTACAATTTTCTTGTAAAAACCCTGCA
>NZ_JAHCDO010000027.1:0-54395 GCF_050768835.1 Bacillus pfraonensis
TCGGGGTGGAAATTGGAGGTTTTTTTAATGGCAAATGATGTTTTTAAACACGCTCGGAAACGAGGACACAGCGTTGTGGAGAACGCTCTACTTGATGATTGTAACCTTACAGGAATGGCAAAATACCTTTTAATTCAGTTCTGTTCACATCGCGATGGTGTTTGGAAGGTTAACATGCCAGATATTATTAAACGTTCTAAAAACGGACGTGACGCGCATTATAACGCACTTACAGAATTGATACATAATAAATATGCTGCTCGTGTTAAAGTTTTAGACAAAGGTAAGTTCATACAGCAAATTTACATTTACGGGCAAATAAAAGAAGATGTAGCCGAAATGTTAGATGAAACAATCCAAGAACAAATTTCGGAAGGATATACAGTTCGGGTGGAATTCGGAGAGCCACTTCCTGAAAACCCGGAAATGGTTTCCGGAGGTTCGGAGAGCTCCAAAAATCCGTTTCCTGAAAATCCGGATGTGGAAAACCCGAATCCGGAAATCCAGTACAATATAAATAACCAAAGAAAAAATACCAAAAAAGAAAATACCAATATATATATAAATGATATAGCGGAATTTGATGATGATAAGCGAAGCTTCTCTTCTCCTTCCCTAACAGAAGAACAATTAAATTTAATTATTAATTCTCTTCGGGAAGCTACAAAAGACGAATTAACAGATCGAAGCTTTAAATCGGTTTTGCGAAAAGTAATGGATAAATATAATCAAGGGAAAGTCTCTAATTTTAGGGATTATTTGATTACGGCTTTGGTTAATAAAATTGAAGAGTTGGAACTTCGTAGAATTAAAGAAAATGCTAAGAAACAATTACAAGAAGATAAATTGGATCGTAATGTTATAACTCAGTCGCTTTCAACACACGAATATACAGGTAAAGTTCCATTTTATGATTGGTTAGCTTCATAAAATGATTTTTAATTTTCAAAAATGTATACTGAAATAGAACATTAAAAATTATTAGGTGGGTGATTTTAATGAAGCGTTGTATTTATTTAAGAGATACTGAACCAACTTTATCATTTGTTTCGGAGGAACATATTTTTCCTGCAGGCATAGGTGGAATTCAAAAGTTACCTAGTAATTATGTGAGTGATCAATGTAACAACAGCTTTTCAACCATGGAATTAGAATTCATGAGGAACTCCCTGATTTCGCTACCAAGACAATTTTATGGACCGGGAAAAAGAGGTAGTTTAAATGTTCGAAAAGCTACTAGATCACAAATATGCCTTATGAGTTATGAAGATGAACCCAATACAGTTTTCTTAGGCTATATGAAATTAGGTCAGCCATTCTTTATTCAACAATTAAAAATAAATGCAAATGGAAACTTTCATATACGTGTTGGGTCTGATTTTAGTAATATTGACCAATTCCTTGAAAACTTTAATCAGAAGTTAAGAAGTTTTAAAGGAAGATACATTCTTCATATGGATGATAAAGTTGACCCTAATGAATTTGTTATTGGATTAGAAGAAGATGGACGAACATGGCATGTTTGTTTAAGTAATGAAGAGTTGGTTTCACGAATTGATAGTTGTATCGAAAGTATACTGAATCAAGGTGGCATTCAAACAATAAATTCTGAATTTAGAAGTGCTCAAGTTACTACTGAGCAAAGCTTGCAGTTCACAGATACGTATTTTCGAGTTTGTTCTAAAATAGTTTTTAACTTTTTGGCTTTTGTTAAAGGACAAGAATTTGTTTTAGAGGAACAGTTTAATCCAATAAGAGAGTGGATTGTAAATGGTGGTGAAAATACATTCGCCAATTTAACTGGAGGGCAAAAACTCGAACGAGTATTTGCTCTTATAGACTTACCACAATTCGCTCATATAATTATGATTGTTCAAGATCGTAATGATTTGTTTGGGATCATTAGTTTTTATGGAGGTCATTTTGAAACGGTTATTAAACTAAGTAATCAGTTCAATGGAGTTTTCGGAATGGATGGGTTTATTTGTGATTGGAAGAATAGAAATGAATCTAGATTCATTGAACTTGTAAGTAAGAGAAATGAAAGTTTAAATATGTAATCAATTGTTATTTAATCAAACACCATTGTTAATGGTGTTTTTATTTTTTAAAAATTTCACGTACTATATCTGTTGTGTAAATGAAGTTTTTGGTCTATAGGGGATTTTGACGAAGACAAGGATTTTCCTTCCACCATCACGAATGCTATAACAAGAGGTGATGGTGTTATGACAGATAAAACAGACAGATCTCAATCCATATATATCAGCAAAGATGTGGCGGTAATGCTCAAAATCCAGGAGTCAACTTTACGCAAGTACTGTATCATGCTTGAAGAGCAAGGATACCACTTCCACAAGAACGAACATGGCCATCGTGGATTCCTTGATAACGATGTTATAACGCTCCGGAAATTAATAGAAATTAAGTCACACCCTGATATGACATTAAAACATGCTTGTAGCGCAATAATGACATGGGTTAAAGAAAAAGATATGTCAGAGGTTGATACGAATGTTATAAAGGAATCTGAGCAACATGACGAGCGATATAACGAGTTAAAAGAAATGATTCAGCAACAGAATGAATTGTTGAAGAAGATGGCAAAGAAATTAGATGATCAGCAACGGTATATTGATGAGAAATTAGAAAAACGAGATGAAATGCTTATGCGAGCCATTAGAGAAACACAAGAACAAAAAGCACTTTTAGAAACAGCAGCAACGAATAAGAAACCTTGGTGGAAATTATGGTGAAGATTTTCCACCAAGGTAACTACTTATTACGATGTATTCTGCATGGACAGGAAATTAAAATCATGGGAGAGATATAGTAATGACAATGTCAGAAATCATCTATGTGATTATAGGGTTATTAATGGGGTACATTACAGCATTCATTACACAAAAGGCAAAGAACGATGCGTTAAAGAAGGATAGCGAAGAACTTGCATTACTCAGAGAGAGAGGGAAAAATCTCGCTACTAAAGAAGATATACAAGAGATAACAAAGCTACAAGAATCAGTAAAGACTACATTCCAAGTTGAAATGGAGCAACAAAAAGCGGAAATAAGTAGAATTTCAAAGGAATATGAGTTGTATGCGGTAAAGAAACATGAATATTACCCTGAGCTGTATAAAAATATAGAATTATGTATTGAGAGAGTAAAAGATTTAGAGCTTAGAGGACGAAATTTAGAATCCCCTTTAGACTTCTTAACCTTTACTAAAGAAGATATAACTGTATATATCTCAGATAAACCATTTAAACCATCTGAAAAGGATCTGATCCTTTCAACTTGGGATAACAATAGAGCATTAGGTGTCAGGGATCTTGAATATATTCTACATAGAATAGAGTACAGTGAGGCAGAGAAAATACATCGTGCGGCGGAAAGATTCTATTTTTCCCATCGATTGTACTTTTCTGATAAAATCAGTGCAATTGCGAACACCTTAATACATAACACGTATGTTTTATTGTTTAATTTAGACCCTGACTCTAGATTTGCTGTAGATCCAGAGTATACCGAAGAATTACGTGAAGCAAATGAAGAAATAAATACCGAAATAGATAAATTGAGGTTAGATCTATTCAAAAAACTTCAAAAGGAACTAAAAACAAAAAACACAAATGAATAGTAGCCTCTTTTGAAACCCTTACTATTATGTACGGGTTTTCTTTTTTTATGAACTTATATAACAGTTATATAATTGTTATATCATAATTAATAATTTGTTGTAGTTTTATTTAAACTAATGTAGAATAAATCCGTAAATACATAACTATTATATAACTGATGAATAAGTATTAATTATTTTCTAGGGGGAAATAAAATGACGAAAGTATTTGCAATTGATCATGGTAATGGCGCTGTTAAAATGCGTACAGATGTCTTTAAAAAGACACTTCCATCTATTTACTCATTCGCTTCCAATGTAGGAGAAGCTTTATCTGGCGGAAAAATGAAGCTTAAAACTTACAAAGTCGATGGCGCTGAGTATGTATGGGGCGATGATATCATTAAAGTAAGCAACACTTTGAACACATACGCTCAACAAAATCGCTATAAAACAAACCAATACAAAACATTATCCAAAATTGCTCTAGCTGAAATGGCGATAAAAACAAACGTAAAAGGTTACGATGAAGTTTTAGTTGTAACTGGTGTTCCTAGCCAAGAAATTGGTACAAAAGCAGTTGATGAAATCAAAGAAGTGTACCAAGGAACTCATGAAGTTGAAGTGAACGGTAAGAAAGTAACTATTAATGTTGTTGACGTAATCGTTCTTGCTCAGCCAGTAGGTACAGTTATGAGTCGTTACCTTGATGAAGATGGTTTTGTGAGTGATGATTCTTACGAAGATATGACTGTTGGTATCATTGATATCGGAACAGGTACAACTGATTTAGATGTAGTATCAATGTTACGACGTGAAAAAGAATCCACTTCAGTCCCAAAAGGGATGCACGATGTATACGAGCCGATTGTATCTAAAATCAAGAAAGAAACAAGTGCTAGTATCAATGATTACAAATTAGAAAAAGTATTTGAAATTGGCGAATATCAAGCTTCTAAGCGTATGGATCCAATCAATTTCAATGACGAGAAGACAGCATCTATTAAAGAAGTTTACGATTTCATTGTAAATGGTGTAAATAATGCTTGGAAAACATTTGATCGCTTTGACGAAGTTCTTGTTTCTGGTGGAGGTGCGAATACATTCCATGAGTTATTGGAAGAATGGATTGGTAAAGTAACAAAGTTAGAAGAAAGTCAAACTGCAAACGTAGAGGGATTCTATAGATACGGAAAATTCGAGGTAGGCGAAGAAGATGGCGAATAAGACGTACCTTTTGTCTTATGATGATGTACTAGATAAGGATATCAAATTGTGGCTCGAATCGTTACCGCGTAATCGCAAAGCGGAAATGGTAAGGACAGCTATTAGACAATACATGCATACTAGTGGGACAGCGCCTGTTATTGCTATTGCTCCGGTAGTCGAAAAGAAAGAAGAACCAAAAGAAAAGAAGCGTCCTAAATTAAAACGTGGTGGAGATTTCGAATCCTAATAACAAATAAAGGCCCTGATTATTCAGGGCTTTTTCTATTCTATCTTCACCTTTGATTACATAACATAATTATTGCCTGTTACCTTGTAACTCTTCCCAGCTTCGACCGTACAACTGGGTGTGCTGTTTAGTTAGGGAAGAGTTACTATATTTCTGTTCAACAGGTGGTTTCATTTTGCAGATAAATGCATGCTGCAGATCGCCATCTGCTCTTACAGAAATGATTGCATGAAATCTCGGTAATCTTGCTGCATCATCAATTGAAATAGTTGGTTCTAATCGATGTTGGGACAACTCGAATGTTTTAATGTGGTCATTGGCGAATAATATTTGTTGTACACCGCCGCCTTGTAAGTTTTCCTGTAAAGAAGTAGGTAGCTTATTCCAATGATGGAATGCATATAACGCTCCAAACCGTTCCTTACGTCCTTCTGTACCGATACGCCCCATCAATTTAGTCAATCCTTCAGTAGCGTATTGCTCAGGCTCATTAAACACAATAAAACAACCGTTAGCTTGTTCTTTCTTATTCATAAGCATACGTGTCATGAATGTTTTAAGTGTTATCCAGTGTACAAGTGTTTTAGAGGCCAATTCTCCTAATTTACGGTTTGGTATACGAATAATAACAACTTTGCCTTCCTGCATCCACTTAGCGAAATCTACTTCTTCCTTTGGATCCTGCGAAAAGATGTCATATAAGGTGTCGTTACCAAAGAAATCATCTAATCGATTTAAAACCGCATCCACTTTACTCCCTAATTCAGTATTATCCCCCCATGACAATAACTCTTCTGCTAATCTGTTATTGCCTTCCCCAAGCAGCTTTTCAATTACACTTACACGAAACTCCTCATCCTCTATGATTCTTTTGATATTAAACAAAGATCCACCCGCTGCCTTTGCTGCTGCTTTCAAATATCGCTTAGATCGTGCCATTTTCTCCATGTCTCCAAAGAAATCAATTACTTCATCTGCAAATCGGCTTGCACCTTTACGTCCTAGCTTCGTAATAACCTCAGTCAAATCCATCGGCACAATGTAATTTTCATCGCTTAAATCGATATCTATTATTTTATCTGGAGGAAGCGCATCACGTATTCCATCTGCCATCCCTCTCTCTCCTGCTTCACAAATTACTTCAGGAATGATAGCACTAATACCATGATTTAAACAGCCATCTACTATCCAATTCTTAATTGCAGTGTCCTTACCAGAACCTTGCTGTCCTATAAAGGTATACCCTCTGTACAATTCATCAGGATTCTTAACAGGGAAGTAGATTGGTATTTTCTTATCTTTCAATTCACTTTCACCTAAATGAATACCACTCGGATCACATAATACACTTGGAATATCCGTTTCTGTTTTCTTTTTAACGTTTAACGCATCTTCATAGCGCCTTTGCAGCTCCGATGTAGGCATTTGCATTGCTAATTTAGTCATTTCATCAGTTGATATTAAATTCACGTTACCATTTAATCTGGTACGTTTGGATAAGTGTAGCGTGTTCAATTCATCAAGAACTTCTTTCTTTCTGCTTTTAATGTTAATTTTAACACCATGCAATTCGTTGTTATCGGCTATTTCACTAAAAGAAAGGGATAAGGTTTCACCAATCGTTTCTCGTGTTAAACGGTCTTGTGAATGCGCTGCGATACGTATATGACTTTTGAAAACAGGATTGTTTAACTTTTCGCGACTTGCACTACTAACATGACGTGCATTTATTTCATCTTCTAAAGAGAAAGGTTTATCAATCACTTTGTTTTTATTGTATGATTTATCACTTTTAAAGAATGAATTTGCTAAAGCATTGAACAAATCCGTTATCAAGAAATTGACTTCATTCACAAAACCTCCAAGCGCTTTTTTAGAAGCACCTAATACCATCCTAGAGTTCAATGTAGCTCTTTGAGGTATTTTCCCTTTCGAAAGTTTTTCGTAAGCCCATGATGCGTTTTTTATCCACTTCTGGCGGTTCTCTGCTTCATTACAAATACTTAACCTTGCAAAATCACCATCATACTGTAATTCATCTATTGTGTTCATGATTGTAGCGATAGGAGTTCTCTGCTCGTTTGCATTTGTATTCAAGCTAAATATATCGTGTTTAAGATATTTCAACTCTTGGACAATCGTGTTTTCTTCCGGGACCTTAATTTGCTCAAGAGAAGCTTCTTTTATTGTCACCTGCATTTTATTTTCTAGCTTTCGTTTTAATTTGATTGCCTGGTACTCTGAAGTGGAAACATAAAATTCAATCTTTTTCTGTCCATTCTCTTGCTTGAATATCACATCAAACCAAAACAGATCCTTTTCACGGTATACAAACCTGAATCCATCACGCTCTATACGTGTTCCTGGTGACTCATACATTTCGTACATCTTGTAAATGGATTTCCATAATCGACGTGTATTATTGGAGACATTGCTATGAGGGATAATACGATACACAACCATTTTATTTTGCTCTGTTTGAAAGAAATCTGACCATGAAATGGTTTCTGTTCGCTTCCACCATTTCTTTTTCTTCTTGGGTGGTATTTCAGCAGGAACACCACCTAGGTAAATTGCCGGGTAGTAAAATTGAGGTCGTTCAGGAAAATGGTCTTTCTTTTCATCCACTTCACACACCTCCAAGAATCGTAAGGGCAAGGATTAGAAATGCTGTATACCAACTTATCGTTTTCATTAAACTCCCTTTACCTAACATAGATGAAAGAATAATGAATGCACCTGCTGCAATTGTTGTGTATCCCATGATGTCAGGAAGGTTAATAACAAACAAATCCCACACTATAGATGCACACTCTTTAATGAAATGACCTATCGGTTTAAAAATAAGTTCAACTTCACCATGTACAACCCAATCAGAAAAATCATTTATCTTATCCATGAAAGTTCCTTCTTTCGCCTTTTCACCTATATATGCACTCGAATTAGCCAATATCATTTGACCACCATTTAATACGAATTTCATTGTCAAATCCTCCTTTATATCCCTTTTAGGAAGTCCCTGATATCAACTGCATGCCTGGCAAGCACGTATCCGCAGCATACACCAATCAATATTTCCAAAGCTTTTGTACGATGTCCCAAAGCCCAACTAGCACCAGAAAAGATAATAACAAGCACTACTCCTGCATCGAAACTGTTCATAATCGCCCCATGAACATTTCCGAAGGTGCTATTAACAGTAGCCGCAAGTGTTACTTTAGGTAGGATCATGATTAATGAACCGGTAGTAGCGGTAATAACTTTTTTAAATGCGGTAACATCACTTTTTTTCTTGTTTTTATAACTCCCATCCATGAAATCTCGAAACGGTATTACTTCTGTTTTTGCCATGATGTACACCTCTCACATGAAATTTTTAAAAACGGACATACTAACAGCAAATCCTTAAATTATGGAGGTACTTATTATGCATGTTGCTATTGCTGTAGCAGTTGGGGCAATTATTGGCACACTGGTTAATGTTTTTGGGGGTTAGATGGCATAAATGGCAGTGGACTTGATGAGGTCTGCTGCTTTTTTGTTTGTGCTTTAAGTTGCTGAATTCGTTCGGATGCAGTTTGTTTTTGAGGAATTGGAGCAGGTTTTACTTCTTTTTCTTTTGGGATTTCTTTTACTATAACTTCAGGTTGTTCAGATTCCTTTGTATGAGCAGTTTCTTCTTGTTTAAGGTTCATAGCTTCCCAAATCAACTTCTTCACGTATCCACTAAAATTACGACGTTTAACGTGTTGTAACATCAATCTATCTTTCTCGTTTTTTTCATTAAAAGCTACTGGTTTGCTAAATTTAGCCACTTTTATCACTCCTTTTGGTAGTAGCGGTGATATCGCTTCGTTAAAGGATATTTAGTATTGCTTGCACAATATGCCTAATCTATTTTGCAATTGCGTATATTTTTTTGCATTTGGGACAAGAATGGTTAAAAAATCAGTGGAGGAGATTCAAGTGTGGGGTAGAGGTATTGGGAGACATAAAACAAAGCTAGCTAAATTTCTAGCTAGCTACGATTATTCAATACAGGAATTTTCAAAGGTTAGCAAAGTGAACAGAAATACAGTGGGGCAGTTGTGTAATGATAAAGATTACATACCATCACCAACTACGATGCAGAAGATTATGAAGGTAGTTAGAAAGCATGAACCAAGAAAGCAAATAACAGACTTTTGGACTATGTAAAACGGTAATACCGATATTATCGAAAAAGACATAAAAAATAGCCCTACTTTGGCAGTGGACTTGTTGGTTAGCTATAAGCGCGCGTTACGCTATTAGCTATATGCAGAGGATATGCTTTTGTTGCGTGTACATAAATAATAATTTTAAGACAAATAAAAAAGAGGGATTCCCCATATTTAGGGAACCCCTCTTTTCACTTACTTCACATATACATAGGCTGCATTTGCAGTAACATAGTATGTTTTGCCCTTGCTATTGTGTACTTTGTATTGTGGTGATCCATTGACAGTTACTTTTGCATCGATAGTAAACCCTAATCCTGTATCTACAGAACCAGCAACATCTTTATCCTGCCAAGATGGAGAATCGTAGAAACGTAGGTTGTTCACTTTAGAAACAACGCGTTTGCCTACAATAGATGAATCTACTGTACTTTTCTTATCGAATTTCACATAAGAGGAATCGTATTTAATCCACTGTTCTCCCCCTAAATTTAACCAACCATCTTTTTCAGCCCATACAACATAAGCTTCTGGTTTGTTTAACTGACGAATTTTTGAGTAACTTGTATCTGGTCCTTTACGTAAATTCACGTTGTAACCATTAATATGCGCAACTCCATCTGTTACTGCTGTTGGTACTTCTTCTGGTTTAGATGGTTGTTCTGGAACAGAAACATCAACATTAGAATTATTGTATGCACGCTTCACATCAGCGCGGAATTGCGCTTCTGATACGCCATGACTACGTAAGTAATCAAGTGGATCTTCGTGGTCAGTACCGCCAAGATGATGCGTCACATCGCTATGCGTCCATAAACCTTTTTCTACACTAATACCACGATCACGTAGGATTTTAGCAAGTAGCTTCACATACTTATCATAACTACGTTTAAATTTCTCGTAATCTTTTGTTTCGCAAAGCTCCACATGTACAAAACGTTTATTAGCAGCAGGGCCACCGCCATACGCAATATACTTTGTATCTGCAATTTGAATGGTTTCGTTCCAATCAACTGCATAATGAACGAAAGCATTACGCCATGTACGAGTTTCATATTTTTGAATATTAATAGCTGGAGCTTCTGGAGTTGCTGTACTATGAGCTACAACGCCCTCGTAAGCACCCACACCATAACGGTATGGAATTTTAGGTAAATCCTCAATAATAAGCGTTCTATCAGCAAAAGCCCCTGTAGCAAAGCTTAACAGGAGCAATAGAGTCATAAATGCAGAGGAAATGAGTTTAATTGATTTTTTCATTAGGCATCTTCTCCTTTTTCTTCGTGATCAGTCCAAATACCCAAAGCAATCCCGAATAAGTAAACGGCCTTTTCGACATTATCCAAGTTCCCCTCGAATCCAGTCACTCCAAAGACCGATAAAATTAATCCAAAGCATGAAAAAAGCGCAACCCATGTTTTCCAGTTGCGCAAGCGTTTTAAAATATTTTCTTTTGTAAGTGGCATTTTTAATTTGCCTCCTTTTCTAAATTGTCAAGACGTTTGTGTGCTTGTTTCGAGCTTTCTTCAACCCTTGTGACTCGTTCACCAAGCGCAATCATTTGTTTCTCACTTGCTTTCAAATCAATTCGAATATCATCAACACCCTTGCGGATATACCCCAATTCAGCTCTCATTTCTGCACTCTGTTGCCCATCCGATTTAATTGCTTTTGTTTTATTCAAAGAGTATGCTAAGTAGCTAATAGCAAGGGATAACACTGCAATTAGCACACCAATTTCAATTGTCATTGTTTACCTCCTTTCAAAATAAAAAGAGGAGCATTATGCCCCTCTTTTGTTTAACATGAATATTTTTCATACTCTAAGCCGTTACCACATTCACAATCAATATCTACAGAGGCGTTACTGCAGCCACCACTGAATGAATAAGAGGTAAGGTGTATTTCAATCTTTCCTTTTTTTAATTCATCACTTTTGAATTCTTGTTCTTCTCCACATTTAGGACATTTAATGATAAAACTCATAAAACAACCTCCTTTTAGGCAATAAAAAAAGAACAGCTTATTGCTGCTCTGTAGTGCCTGTTTGATTTTCAGTTGGTGTTTCTGGTGTTCCTTCTTCTTCCGTTGGTGGTGTAGTTGGCTCAGTAGTTGTGCTGCCTTCACCTGTTCCTTCAGTTGGTTCTTCAGTTGTTGGTGGAGTACCAGGGTCAGTCGTTCCACCTTCAGTCGGTGGTTCTGTCATTGGTGGTTCAACTGGATCTGTTGGTTGCTCGGGTTCAGTTACGGGTGGTTGTTCCGGCTCTTTCGGTTCTTCTTTAATTAGAACAACTTGCGTCACCTCGAATTTTTGATAAATATTATAGCCGATTAAAACCGTAGTTACATTAGAACTGTTTAGCTGTGAATTCAAAAACTTGATATCGAAATCAATGTCTACAGGAATTTCTACGGATTGTCCATTTCTTAATAGCACTTTCACTTTTTTAGAGGTGTTATCTGTATTTTCTACAGGAACTACAACTCTTTTTACATCAAGACGTGCACTAATAAGATCTCCAATTAGTACCGTTGTAATTTCCCCATTGTTTAATTGCTCATTAAGTAATACAGGATTGTATTCGTCTGTTTGTACCACTAACTTCTCGCTACTTGTATACACTTCAATTGTCTTCATATCTTCATTCCTCCAATAAAAAAGAGAAGCTATTTAGCTTCTCTCAGTTTTTTTGCTTCTTCAATTTTTACTTTTGCGCCGTCCGTATTAACCGATTGCATATCTGTTACTACCTCAGAAAGTTTATCGAAGTATTCTTTCTTATCAGGAACGTCTTTCTTCACTTCATCAATAAACAATTGAACATAACCTGCTGATCTAGGTAAATCTTCTTGTTTATGTTTATTATCACGTGTAACTTCACTAGCGATATATTCCTCCAAAGCGTTAGCATCCGACCATAAATAAACAGTTTCCCCTTTATCCTGCCAACCTTTGATAATATCTCTTGAAGCGAAGCGCCATGGATATTTTTCTGATTTTAAATCAACTGTTCTGTTAGTTGGTGTTGAATTCTCTTTGGATTTATTTTCTTTTTGAACATCTGAACTAACTTGCTTTGCTTCGGGCTTGGTTGTCTTATCAGTATCACCACAAGCTGTTAAACTACCTATTGCTAGAGCAGACGCTAAAATTAATGATAGTCTTTTCTTCATCCCCAATTACCCCCGTGCTGTTTTCTTACATTCTATCACACCTTTCATACTATTATGTTATATTTTTAGAAGTTTCCGCCAATATTAGAACTTATGAACAAACGTGAATTAACAGTAGCTGTTATTCGTGCTAAATCATTAGGAGTTAATTTGATCTCTACCCATCTACCACGATTTATTTTCCCATCTGTATCTTTTGAAAGGTACGGGATGATATCTATATTCTCCTTACTTGTATCTGTAATTGGAACTACATTTCCGTCAACAGTGATTTTTATAGAAGAAGGCGTCCTATTTAATTCATAAATCCCAAAGTCTATTTCGTGAATATGGTCCGGTATCGTCACTTCATGTGTATGATTTGGAATTTCGACGGTATGCGTATGGTTTGGTATCGTTACTTCGTGAGTATGATTAGGTATATTTATACTATGAGCATGATCTGGAATATTCGTAGTATGTGAATGATCAGGTATATCAAAATTATGTGTATGCGATGGCACTGAAACACTATGAGTGTGTGATGGTACATTTACAGAATGGTTATGGTTGAATTGGTCGGTAAAGGTTGTAGTATGCCTATGGTTTTCTAAGTCCCCTCCAGTAGAAATACTTGTTTCAATTTGCATTTCACCAAATATTTTTGATGAAGTTGTAGAAACTGAACCACCACCACTCGAACTAGTTTGTGTCGAGCTGCCACCAGAAGCAGTCGACTTAGCAATTCCACCACCGCTAGAACTCGTTTGCACTGAAGCACCACCAGCGGAAGTCGAACCTACCGTGCCGCCACCGGAAGAAGTCGAGGACACGTTTGCTCCGCCAGCTGAGGTCGAGGACACGTTTGCTCCGCCAGCGGAACTAGAAACTGTTGTAGCGCCTCCGCCTTTCGTAGCGCGCTCAAAAGCACGAAAAGCACTAGTTTCATAAGAAAGCATCATACTATTAATATTTACTACATCTTCTGGTAAATAAAATTTAATTACAGCCGGATGTTTAGAATCACAGTTATCAGAAAATGAACTCGAATCCATATTTGTACTTCCCTGCGAATACACCTCATTAACCTTCTGTCGTTTCTCCAAATCAGCCTGTGTCGTTCCTAAATCCTCAAGTTTATTCGCTAATACCAATTTCACAGCGAGCGGGTTTCCATCTGCATCATCTTTCGAATGGCTCATAACCCGTACATCCACTTTTACACCTAATTCTTCATCTATAACACGAACTAACTTACCAGTTCGGAATTTTTCAAGTTTGTATGGATCTATTAACTCATAATCTATTGCATCCACTTCATATGTCACTTTTGGTACGCATCGTTCTAACAATAATGCTTTAGCGGAATCGTAAAGTGCTTTCGGGTCTTTGAAGCGTCTGTCAGCCCAAATGTATTCGAATCCTTCATATTGCTCTAAAATAGAAAAAGGAGCGTCTATATAAGGTACTCCTCCGTTCACATCTTTAATCGTAAGTTGATTAACCCCTTCGCCATATCCAAGTGGATAAATACGTGTCATTACCTCTTTTGACTCAATATACCGTTTAATCCCCTTCATATTCTTCCTGTATCGAATCTCGGCTGTGATCTCGTCAGTCACCTGCATAAGATGCAATGTCCATGGATACGTAGAGTCATCCCACGTCCATTGATACCTTTGATCAAACGGCTTTGGAATACTGAACAATGGACCTAATAATGTTGATTCGTTTTCCCAATTGTAATGAAAATATCGAGTGAATTGACATGCACCTAACTGCCAGTGTTTAGTCTTCTGCTTACTCAGTAAGTATTCAATGTTATCTCTTGTAGGTAAATTTACTCGCTGATGCAAACCAAAAAGCACGCTATCCATAAGAGTGGATAGAACGTGCTCGCAGTCATACGTTATGATTTTCTTTTCTTCATCTCTTTCAGTTACACTATCCATGACACGAAACATTCCGATACGCTTACCGTTATCGAATATCTCTACAAAATCAAAGGTATCGATTTCTTTTCGTTTCATATCATCGTAGGGCAATGAAAAACCCGCTGTCCAAACTTCGTTCAGAGGCGGGTTGTACTTTATTTTATATGCGTTCTCAAGATAGGCCTTGAGCTGCATTTGTTTGTTATAGAGTTTAACATTCACATTATGCATAGCTTACACCATCTCTTAATAATGTTAAACCAAGCCCCTTTGCGGTATTCTCAAACATTACTTTGTATCCTTCATCGTTTGGGTGTAGTCCGTCAAATAATAAAGAATCGATGGTTACGCCAGTATTAACCGCATATTCCATATAACCTTTATAATTTGAAATGTAATCCATCTTAAATTCTTTGGTCACCTGATGAATTGAGCGGTCTACGTCATCCATTTTGAAATTACGTACCGCTTCCATATCGTTCGCTACAGAAACCGGATTTGCTGCCATGACAATTACGTCTTTTCCTAACGAACGAATGTATTTAATGAGCTCTCTTTGATAACTTTTTGTAACAGCCGTTGTTTTGAAATTATGACGGTCATTCGTGCCGATTTGCATAATAACAATGTTGTCATTTGATTCAATTAATTGATCTCTTTGTTGGTATAGATACTGTGAATGTTTACCGCTAATACCAAAATTAATAACATCAGCGCTTTTA
This sequence comes from Bacillus pfraonensis, assembly GCF_050768835.1. NCBI lineage: Bacteria > Bacillati > Bacillota > Bacilli > Caryophanales > Bacillaceae > Bacillus > Bacillus pfraonensis. The sequence continues at coordinate 15,086 of NZ_JAHCDO010000027.1, forward strand.
GGGATTTTTAACCCTTGAATGTAAATAGAGTTAGCGGACGCGCTAGTATTTTTTCGGTTTGTCTCCCGAATTTCTACTAAGTGATCGCCTAATACCAAGCCAGTAACTTTCTTTTCTACATTATCGGCATATGTTCCATAAGTATCTAATTCTCCCCACTTCACACCATCCACATAAATATCCATAATGCCACCACCGCCAATAGTAGCATGGTAAATACTGAAATGGTCACCGTAAAAAGTGAATTGGATTCCGTTGTTTTCCGTTGTATTAGAAAAGAAAGCTTGCCATTTAAACGTGGCAGCGTTATTCTCTACAATTTGATGTGTTGCTGCTAAGAAAGAAATGTTTGGATCATTCACTGAGACGTCGAATTCACGATTATACTCAGCTAAAACATGATCTCTTAGCATATTTGCCCAACAAACTGCAGTTGTTACGTTTGTTTTAAATCCAGTGTTACCAATCGGTTTATCGGTTGCTGAGTAACCAGTACCACACAGGCCAGCTGTAATTGAGTCTCCAATGAGTTTAATGACTGTCCTAACAAACGGATTGTTTAAATGTTTATGAATGATTTCCTTAATTGTTAGAACTTCATCCGCTGCCCCAATTATCTTTATAAAATTCGTATTTTTCCCCAGAGGAATACTGTTGTAATAGTAAAAAAGTAATCTCTTATTTTTAAACTTCAGCTTATCATTATATACTTCAAACGAAACGGTAAAAGGAGATTTCGTTATATCTAAAACAAACGCATATAATTTTGTATCAGCAGGGAGATCAATATAAAGGTTTGTTCCTGTCTGATTCAAATTAAAAATGTCAGTACCGATTGTTGCGAATGTATTAGGTTTAATAACGAGTCTTTTACTCTTCAAATTAACGGTAATCATATCTTTTGATATAATTGTTGCTTCATACATATTAATTCGAGTGTAATCTAATGCATCTGCAGCAACGTTTGCATTTGTAACGGTGATTTTTCTATCAGTTAGATAGTTATAATTATCATCGTCACTAATAAATGTAATGAATTCGTAGTTTTGACCATATACTTTTTTCCCGTAAAAACGAGCGATTGATAATTCATTATCTCCTGCTGAAGTATATGGCTTACAAATTAACTCGCTTGTTCTGTGGTTATAAACCAATAAGTGCAATACACCATCATTACTTGAATCTGGTAATGATAATTCAATCTGTGAAGGTGATATATTAAATGCATACTTTTCTATAGATACATAACAATTCTTTAGAACTGTAATTTTTCGAGTTTTATAGTTAACTTCGATATAATTTCGATTGATTACCTGTACTTCAGGAACATACATTTTCTCGAAGTTAACAGCATTATCAGCAATACGGCTTCGTGATGCTGGTTGCAACGACTCGTTAGAATTACGAATCGCTTGATTTATTTTGGGGTAACCTTCTCTTAATTTATCTGACGGTAATAATTCTTGCGCTGGAGTAAAAGTTATTTCAGTCATATCAGCCATAGCGCCACCACCTTCTACATATATTTTGCGTTGAATTCAAATGAAATTTGAAAATGTAGGTTTGTACCAGTAATAGAAATCGAATTTTCACCTGGAAGTAACTCTAAAAAGTCTCCTGTCATCTTCGATATATAATTCTGTCCATCCCTAGTGACCACATAGTGTTGGCTATCAATTAAAAGATTGGCACCTTCAGGAAATGGGCCCACAGAAAAACTCTTACCATTTGTGGTAAGAGTCATTGAACTTGCACTTCCAGTTATCGTAATTATTGGGCGAACTACAAGTGAACCTACATTTTCAATTTGTACTGTTGTTGGTGTAGTGACCTCATAACTAAAATCACCAATACCAAATGGTATATCTGACATGAAAGGGATATCATCTCCCCATAAAACATCACCAGAGGTATCAAATACTGAATAAGCATGTGGATCATACGCAGTTAAAGGTAATTCGAATTTACCCATACTAAAATAACGGTCAATTGGTATCGAACCGCTATAACGGGCCAAATAATATTTATCAGGTTCATAATCAAATATTAGTTTTACGGTTTTAGGCTTACCGTATGGATCAATAAAGGCCATTACCATTTTTCTGATTGCTTCTGGTAATGAATCTGTTTCTTTTTTCAATTTCACGTGAAGCGGTAAGCTGAATTCTCTTGGTCCTAAAGTAGCACCAAAATCATATGCTCCATGCATTCCTGGTATCGTAATAGTGTTATCACGTGTAGCTGGGGCAGCAGGGTTTTGGTGCTCTCTTAATAGAGATAAGTTTAGTTCGCTTATGTGTTTTCCGTCTATTGTTAAACTCATCTATATCCCCCACTTCTACTAACTCCTTGAACATATTTGCCTAGTTCTCTAGCGATCTTTTGTATATCAGCTTCTTCACGAACAATAAATGTGGTTCCCTCAAGCATTCTATCGAAATTATAAGTATTTCCTCCGTTTGAAGGAGTGTTAGCGATTTTGCCTAACATCGTTTCAACAGACTGTGTTTGAATATCTGGCGTAGTAAGCAAGTCCCCTAAGAGTCCTTTTACTTGCGGGAAAGCGAGTTTAATACTATCAGAGATTGGCCCGCCAAAATCTAAATGGTCTAAGTCGCTTAAAGGACCTGTTTTTGCAGGAGAGAAAGGAAGAAAATCACGAACTTTCCCTGCAATATCAGACATTGTACCTAAAACCTTGTCTTTCATACTGTTCAATCCATCTTTAAGCATATCCATTAAACCTTGACCAGCTTTAAAGAATGTGTCTTTAGCATCATTTAACTTATCAGTCATACTTTTAACTACACTATCTTTAATTGTGCTTCCTAACTTACCTACAAGGGCTATAATACCTTTGATAAGTTCTAATATAATCTTTCCACCTGCTTCGAGTATCTTTGGCAAGTTATCTATAATCGCTTTAGCTATTTCGACGATTAATTTTAATCCCGTCTCGATTAATTTTGGCAAGATTTTAATAATCCCCTCAATTAATGCTGTAAGTATTTTTACACCAGCCTCAATTATTTTAGGAAGGTTTTGTATTAAAACTTCAACTAATTTAATGATTATCTTAATTGCTGCATCGATTAATTGAGGTAACACTTGGATAATCCCGTCAATCAATGCCATTAGGATTTTTATACCTGCATCAATTAATTTTGGGAGGTTTTGAATAAGCATGTCGCAAATTTTAGTAATCAACATGATAGCTGTTTCGATTAATTGAGGGAGGATTTGAATAATCCCATCAATTAGCGCCATTAAGATCTTAATACCTGCATCAATGATTTGTGGTAACAATGTAACTATTGTATTAACAAGTGTTTGAATCACTTGTAAAATCGCAGTTATAATTTGTGGCAAACATTGAATAATTCCATTTATCAGAGCCATTAAGATTTGTATTCCTGCATCAAGCAATTGAGGAATTAAAGGGATAATAGCTTGAATCAATGTTGTGATAATTTGTATAGCTGCATTCACAATCATTGGAAGAACTTGAACAATCCCTTGTACTAAAGCATTTATGATTTGTACAGCTGCTAAAATTATTTGTGGGAGTGCTTGCGTGATAGCTGTAACTAAAGTCTGTATCAAGTTAATACCTACAGTAACAAGTTGAGGTAATAGTGTAACAAGTCCAGTGATAAACGTTGTGATAACTTGTGTGACCGCTGTTACAAGTTGTGGAAGTGATTGTGAAATACCTTGAATTATACTTACTATTATTTTTACACCTTGCTCTACGATAGTTGGCAATTGTGTTGATATGAATGTAGTAAATGCGGTAACGATGTTGTTTACTATTTCTCCAAACTTAGTTACCAATTGAGCGCCACCAGTGTTTACTCCATCTGACATTCTTGCAAACATTGTGGTAATGCCAATAATTAGACCCGGTATCCCTCCGATAATTAGTGCGATAATATTAGGTATTAAAGTGACAAAAAATTGAATCAACGGGTCGAAATTACCTTGAAATGCAGATTTTACAGCATCTACTAACTGAACGATTACTTCTCTTATTTTTGCTACAGCCATACCGATAGCCTGCGCGGCATTTTGAAAACCTTCTGGTAAGTGAGTAATCCAATCATTTAAGTAATCCCCATCTACCGCTGTCCAGAATAAGTATTTTCCTAGGTTTACAATATGTTGCCCAAATCGAGCAACTGAACCTATAGCAATTGAAACTGCGTCGTGGATTTTTGCTACTGCACGACCTATCTTCTCCGCAGCAGGTTGAAAGCTTTCTGGCAAATGTGTAATCCAGTCGTTCAGATAATCTCCATCAACAGCAGTCCAAAACAGATACTTTCCTAAAACTGCGATAGCTTGTCCGAATTGTTTAACAGCACCTAATGCTTTCATAACTCCTGCTCTAAATTGTTCATTTGTTTTCCATAAATGAGAGAGATACATCGCCAAACCTACTACCGCTGCCGCTACAACCCATACCGTCGCACTCATAGCTGCTAAACCTGTAATTAGTGGTCCGATAAGCATCCAAATAGAAGACCATGCAGCTAACATACCGTTCCATAGTCCAATACCTATAGCTAAAGGAGAGAGTATCAATGTTAATAATGGTATTAACATCATCGTGCCCTGGATGAATTTAGCTAGTACTGGATGTGCTTCATTAAATTTGATAACAAGATCTGCTATTGCGCTAATAAAGTTATAAATAGGAATCATCATTGCAGCAAAAGCATCTTTCATAGGCTGAAATGCTTTTGAAAGTTTCTCTAACATTTTAGTGTAGGCTTCCGCATACTTTGGATTCATTTCCATATTAGATTTGTGTAACGCTCCATAAAGCAATACGGATGATGCCGCAGCCGCTAAAGCAACCATTTGGAACCTCATTAAACCTTGGTTAATCATCATGGTCATATTCTGTAAATCTTTCATACTCGCAGTTGGACCCAACATTTTCAGAGCCAGTACTGAAGCGTTACCTGCATTAGCCATTCTGTTTAGCGCATCCGCAGCACGTAAACCAGCGTTATTGATTGTGTATAGAGGATTTGCCATTCTTGTATAATTTTCACGTATACGAGTTGCTTGCGTCGTCATATTCTGCATATAACCTATGGTCTGTAACATTCCCATCATAGCTAATCTATTTGAGTTTATAGCTGCGTCTGCTGCTGCTTTTTGAGCTTTTCCTACTCTTTGAACTTCCGCTAAGAATTCTCTAGTTGTACCTGTGTAATTTTGAGACGCTTGTGCTAACTTAAAATATTGATATTGAGCTCCGATCATTTGATCTTTAACACCGCGCATTGCAATAGCTTGTTGTCGGTGAGCGCTCGCCATTTCACTATACATTTGTCTAGCTTCTTCAGAAGTACCTCGATATACATAGCGAATACGTCTTCCTAAGCTATCATAACGTGCTCCTACTTCATCAGTTAAACCACGAGTAGCTTGTGCAACCCCATCACCAATATGATTTAACTCATCATTTACTCGTTGTACATCCCTTCGAATGTTCCCAGTATCTAACCTGGTATCTATCTCAACACGTCCATCCGCCATTCATTTCACCTACCTTCAAGCTGTGACTTTTGTGCTTCCATTCTCTTTTGGAATGCTATAAATTCCTGATACTCTCTAATTTCTTTTGCTCTCGGAAGTTCGTACATTTCTTTCATTTTCTTGATACGTTTTCTCTCGTCAGCGTTGTGTTTCTCCTTTGGCGGAATCTCACAAGTTCGATAATAAAGCGCTTGTCCCATTGGAGATTTGCTAGAAAGATTGCGGAAGAGAGCAATAAACTTATTCCATTGCATTTTCCCTTGTTGTTCAATTAGATCGATATTATAGTCAAACAAAAAAGAGGAAAAAATCCGTTCTGCATCTACTACAAAATCTACAGTAGGGATGGTCGGCGCCTTTTCCTCTTCTTTCTCCTCTATTTTCTTTTTCATTAATAATTTCAAATCAATATCTAACCTATCTTTTAAAATGTCCAGTAACAACATTGATTTACGTTCCATATCCAACTGATTCATGGACACTTTATCTACAACCAACATATTCAATGCAATGTCAGTTTTAAGGTGCTCATTAATACTTTCATCTTCAAACAAATCGAACAGCAAAAGGATATTATCAAAGGCTAAATTCAATTCTAAACGAACGCCATTCCATGTATAGAAATCATAATCACGTTCGGTTAATTTAAGCATTATTTCTTCACGTTGCTTAGATATTTATTACGAGTTTCATCTGTTTTCTTCTGACTTTCTTCCACATAAATTTCATTTAAATACTGAACTAGCCCCATTAAATTCGCAGAAGATCTTCCCGCTTTTTCATAAAGAGAAGCAAATGTTCCTTCGCCTAAGAAAGTTTCAACGATGTCTTTCACTAATTCTTTTTGGTGAACTGATAACTGTTCAATCTCCTCATCAGTAGCAGTTTCGAAGTTTTGAATTAATCCCGTAATCTTTTTGGAATCCTCATCAAACTTCTTGAAAGCTTTACCGTATTTCAAAATTGAATCATCATTAAAATCCACTCTATGAATTTCTCCTGCAATATCTACCTCTTTATACGTTTTTTCAAATTCAAACTTAAATTGTGTCATGTATTTCTCTCCTTTTTAGATAATAGAAAAAGAGCCGTATTAACGACTCTTTCTTAAGGTGTTACAGGTGCTTCTGTGAATGTTGGTTTCCCATCGAATGAGATAGTGAATTCAATTTCGCCCTTGCTATTGGCGTCGCCTCCGGGAGCTTTAATTTCAGAAATTGTTGCTTTACCTTCCCATTTGTCACCATTTGGTTCTGTTACCGTGAATGTTGTTTTACGAGCGGGCCCAAATTTATTCAGCAAACTCATGATATAATCTTGCGCTGCGTCTCCGTAGAAACGATGCCCTTCAAATCCGTATCCCAGCATACCACCAGTTACATCACGTTCTGCAGAACCACCACCATCGTAGTAGTACGTTTCTTCTGTTTCTTCGTTATTATCCGGATCAACCGATGTGATACCTTTTGCAATTGCAGCCTTTGTAGGTGTTTGTCCGCCTGGCGTTATGTCGATTTCAAATTTGTAACCGTAGTTCAGTAAAAATGACATATTCTAACCTCCTATTTCTAATTCCGCACTAAATAGTGCCATATATATAAACTCATTTGCTGCTGTCTTCTCAACGAAATTAGGCTCCACATACACATTTAATCTTCTTAGTGTATAGGAGCCGTCAATAGCGTTAAATACACGCCTATGAACGTTATTTAATTCCCTTGTAATAAATTCAACTGTGTTATTTACTTCCAGTTGGTTACTACTTTTTGCAAGAATTTGAATTTGTTTGTTGATAATTTCACCATCGTAATATTGCTCTCCTGGAGCAGAAGGAATCATTCTTATAGCAATACTTTTTCGTGGTGTATCATTTACTCCTATATCCAATAAATCGGCTTTTATAGGAGCGAATAGAATACTAGGCTGTAAAGAAGTAGTTAAATGCTTCTTGATCGATTCAATTAGCCATATCATGTTTGCCCTCCTATAAGTTCCGTTTAATCTCGTTTTCTACGATTCTAGCCCAATCCATAACATGCCTAGCCTTTGCTTCCTCGAACCAGAGACCTCTGGCATTAGGATTAACATCTTTAGAGAAATTATATTGGGGATTATAATAAATCCTCCTTGCATAAGGGGTATTCCACTCTATATGACCTTCTCCAGGTCTACTGAAACGAATAGAAGAACGTTCTAACTCACCTGTATCTTTTGGTATATAAAAGTTACTATCTTTAAGCACCTGCTGATCTAATGCGAATTGTGCTTTCTGAATAGCTTCCATTACTTGCCCTTCAATAGCAGGTGTATCGAGTTTAATATTTACCCGAATCATACAAGCACCACCTCCACATGGTGAAGACTGCTTCTATCATAAAAGTCGCTAACTTTACTAACGGTCATTTCTTTTCCGTTGAATATGACTTTTGACTTTTCTTTGAAAGTAACGGGTGTTGAATGTACTGCATCATGAAATAACAGTGTTTGCATAACAGTACTGTCGCCATTATCATTAGATACAAATGTCTTTTTAGGTTCAATTCGTACCCTTTCAATCGTTGCAGCAGGTGCATAGTTATCACTTCCACCCCAAGTGTCATCCTCACCCTTATATTCCAAATAATCGACAGTATGGATTAATAATGAACGTCTGATTGGTTTAGCCATGTACACACACACCTGAGTAAAGTAATCCAGTCGGTCGTAAGTAATCAACTACGGTAATTGCATAACGATCATAATGACTAGGTGCATCTGCTGCCCCTGCACTCATAACATTCTCAGAATAAGCCCCCACAGAAAAACCTCCGCTACCTTCACTTACAGTTGCAGAAGTTTCTCCATTAATCGCTAAAAACTCAACTTGAGCAGCAGTAGCTTTTTTTACCTGCTTCTTAATAAAAGGTGCCAACTTATCAAAGTCGACGCCTTCCAATTTATAATTTATAACGTGGTCGATTTGATCACTAGCACGAGTGATTAACCTATCCAATAGCACCACATCCGATACTGGAGTACCTTTGTATTCGTCATTGTAGTAATCAGCATCTATATATACCATGAGATCACCTACTTAGTAGCAGCTTCCTTCTTCAGCTTGGCTACTTCTGATTTTAGCTTTTTATTTTCCTTCTCCAACTCATCTTTTTCGTCTAGTACTTTGTTGTACTCAGCCAACGAAACATTTCGTCCGCCTGTCGCACGAGTGACAATGTTACCCTCTTCATCAATTTGGTCGTAACCATCGAGTAGATAACTAGCTAAACGATCCTTATCAATATTTAATGTTTTATTTAATCGTTTTACTTTTACAACGTTACTCATCTACATTCTCCTTTCATAAGAAAAGAGAGAACTGTTTAAGTCCTCTCTTACGCTCCTGCACCCACAATATTAAATTTCACACCATCAGCTTTAGCTTGTAGTAAGAATACATCCCAGTACTTACGCTCGTAGTACAGATATTTACCGCCAGTTGCCGCGCTAGGTGTATCAACGTCTACAAACTCATATTTTTGTGGAGCTACAACTGATAATGGGTGAATTAAAATCATGTTGATTTGCTTCGCGGTTGGATCAGCTACTGCGCCACTAGTAAAGTTATAAGCAGTTTTCATACGAGATGAAGGCACAGTTACAATCGTTACATCATCTAAAGAGTAGACATTACGATTGATTGCATTTTCGCCAGTACCTTTGATATCAAGTGTACGTTGAATTTGTTCTGCTTCTTTTAGTAACTTTTTAACCGCAGGAGTTACATAAAGGATACGACCTTCTTGCGGAACTTCCGCTTCATCCATTTCTAACATGAATGTATCAAATACTCCTAAAACATTTGCAGCGGTAAGAGCAGTAACATCTGCTGTTTTCCCGAATCCAGTGAATTCAGAGTAAAGTTTAGATGCCATGTATTTGTCATGTTCTGGAATTGACTCTTCATTTACGAATACACGAGTAATGTTTGCAATAGAAACAGCCATATTTGTTTCATCGATATCAACCGGATCAACTAAGGTACGGAATTCACGGTCATGAGCTAAAGTCTTAGGCTCAAATGAGTTGTCAACACGACGAGTGTAACCACCGACAACATTACGATCAACATCAGTATATCCGCCAACTTTGATACTTGGAATCTGAATCGTTTTAGGGCCAGTCCATTTGATAATATTGTTATTCGGCGTATTGTATAACGCTCCAAAAGATGCACCTTTCGTGAATTTTTGAACCAGTGCTTCTTGATATTGCGTAGCATAATTTAATGTAGCCATGTAATAAATCACTCCTATTATTTAAATTTTAGATTTGTGCAAAAGCGGCTTTCCATTTATCAGCTTCAGTCAACGTTTGTTTCTGGTGTTGACCAGTTGTAAATGTAGGCTTTGGAGTTCCTTGTGGTTCTTCCACTACACCTTTAAAATGAGGGAACTCTTCAACTACCATTTCGATAGCTTTTGTAATGTCTATATCATCACTAACCTTTGTTTTTGCTAGAGTAATAACTGCATTTAAGTTCTTTTCTTCTGTAATACCTGACTTAATCGCAGCGTTTTCTGCTTGCAAATTAAAAAGAGACTCATTCTTTTCTTGCAACTGAGTCTCAAAGGCTGTTAATTTTTCATTTGTCTTTTCTTGCTCTGTTTTCTGTGATTCCTGGTACTCATTCCAACCTTTTACCGTTTGTTTTAGCTGATCTAAGTTATCTACACCAAGTTTCTTTAGTAACGCTGCTTCTTGTTGCTGTTTAGCTTCCTCTAATTGTTCTTGTGTAAAAGTAACTGGCGGTTGTGCAGGTGGTTCTTGATTTGCTGGCGGTGTAGTTTCTGGTGTCGCTACATTAAGCTCACCTCCTTCCGGTGCAACTGGTGGATTTTCTCCCCCTTCAGAGAAGAACTGCATTTCATTTAATCGTAATCTATATGGTTTTAGCATCGTAATTCCTCCTAAACAATTTGTTCGCGGTTATATTGGCGTTTACGCTTCGTTTGATTAATGAACTCTCTCATATTAGATTGGCGTTGTGAAACCTTGTTCTTCGCTTCCTTCACACCTTCTGCATCGCCCAACGCTTCCATAACCTTTACTTCTTTCTTCGCTTTCCTGATTTGTCGTTCTAAGCTTCTTTGTTGTTGGCTTTCCTTATATGCTTTTGAGTTCTCATCATTGTCGTACGGTTCATAACGCTTAGTCGATTTCCCTTGTATATAAGGATAGATGATATGACGACAATTCACGCCTAGTAACCCTGCCGCTTCACCATACGATGTACTGGAGAACGGAGGGTATCTCTTGCTCTTTCCGCTTTTAGAGTAGATACGTCCTTGATACGGAGCACAGCGTGGTCTTGCTCCAAGGTGTGAGCTTGTTTCAATTAGATCTACGTCGTATTCGTCCATGCGAGTCATCTGCATCTCATTTGCTACATTCTGACTAACAGAACGGGTAATCATATTCACATACGCTTCAGCACTCCAACGTTTACCACCTTTATCGATTAAAGCCGGAATCCCTCGCTGTGCCCATTCGGAAACAGTCTGCCTAAGTGCTTGTTGCGGAGTTATAACACCACCTAGCAGTTTACCTACTGTCTTATTTAAAACATCAAGATAAACCTGTTGCGACTGTTTCAACATCGTTGTATTTACAAGGTTCAGCGTATCTAAAGCTTGTTGCTCATAAGCGTTAAGTATTCCGATTAACGCGGCACTTGTATACATCGCAGGAGCAGCTGCTATACTTCCCGCTTGTACTGCTTCCTGGTATAACGGTTCGTGTTGTTCCACTGCCATAAACCCAGCACCTTCTAACATCTTCCGCACTTCTTCAGCCGTTTTACCACTATGACTAGCTATAGTATTCATTTGTTGTTGATTTAACTTACCTAACTTATTCAACTGAACAATGCGCCAATGCTGATACTCCATAAAATCCTCGGCAGTTAATAGTAATTCCCTATCATACTTTAGCATTCGGGCCATATTTAAAAGCAACTCTTCTTCGATCGCATTGTAGATATCCACTACAAACATAGAGAGTTGCTGTAACTTCTCAGGAGGGAGTGCCATTACCCTTCATCTCCTGAACCTTTATTTTGTTGTTTGTTATTCATCCCGAAGAAATCAACGTTTTCCGGCATAACTATCTTGTTCTCATTTTGTATTTCCTCTACGATTTTCTTCGCTTCTTCTTCAGACACACCATGTATCTTCATAATGGCTAACTTCTTAGTAGTTAATCCATTCATAACAAGCGTTACCTGCTTATTGATTTCTGCTGTTTGGTCTTCTGCAATGGAATCATCAAAAGTAACAGTAACTTCATATTCATCTGTACTCTCGAACTCATCATATAAAGAAGCGATTTCGATAATAATATCAACCAAATCACGAATACCATCTTCAATAATCGTTTCATGAGACTGCTTTGTCCTGAACGTCTTGGAGTTTTCACTGACAACCTCTGTTGCAGTTTTAACGCCTTGTCCATCAAAACTAAAAGCTCCAGCGGAGAAGCCAACTTGCATCGATACATAGTTTAATAGCGCGTTGATAGCAGCTGTATGCTCTTCTACACGCAATTCGATTGATATATCATGTATTGGTTTAGCATTATCTTCAAAGTTCATTGCCTCATACACTTCATCAGTCGCATCGAAATATCTCAAAGGCATACCTGTTTGTGGATCTACAACTGTTCTGATTGCAGAAGTTGGCACCATAATACGTTTCTTCCCTAAAACAAACTCACGTTGGAAGCTATCGAATGCGATATCAAGTGATTTCAAAGTACTTAATGCGTTAGCATAGATTGAAATTCCAAGTGGTGAATATAAATCTAAGTTATTTGCTGTGTTAGGTTTAAAGTATACGAATATAGGTCTTGATATATCTTTAATCCCTACTTCTTCCTCTAAGTTAGGATATAAAGTAGAAAGCGGAACTTTCACACCCAAGTCGCCTTGATTCTTGCTCTCGTACAGCTCATTCTTAATTACGTATCTTTCCCCTGCTTCTCCTTTTTCAATAAGGTGCCATTCAAGTAGTGTGTACTTCTTATCACCCTTTGAGACTTCATTTACAAACACGCCTTCAGTGATGTGCTTGTTATCCCATGCAATAGGAATAAAACAGTCTGCTGTGACGTAGGAAAGCTTAATGCCTTCATCCCAGTAAACTTTAATAACCATTCCGCCCAAAGCGAAGGTGTACTCTAGATACCTTTGAAACTCCTTAATGAAGTTGTTTTCATCTAGGACATTCTTGATATTATCTGAAAGGGTGTCATCAGAAATGTTAATCGAACACTTCTCATTAAAGATGAGAGCAGCCATCTCTTGTGATATAACTTTCGCCATGTTTAGCGATGCCATCTTTCTGCTTTTCTTCCCTTCAATCGTATGATACTTAACATCATGCCAATCGCTATAATATCCACTGTATAGTGCCTTCCACATATCGATATTCTTGTAGGATTCCTCATTAATAGGTATTTCTTTTTTATCAGATATCTTTTTAACTCCACGAATTAGGCCCATTTTATATAGCCACCCCCTTACTTTTGCAACGATGTTACTAAACAAGTTCTCACCGCCTTATTTTACGTATTGTTTATAGAAGTAGTTGTTTGCGTATCTACATTCATCTAGTGCGTGGTTATAATCATCTATCGGTTCACCGTTATCCAAACGTACATACATACCAATTTCTTTTAAGAAGTTATAATGATCGTATTCATCACATTCAACGAGAATGAATTGTTCATTAGTAATGGAATTTTGAAGTCGTTCAATACCAACCTCTTTCCCTTTACTTGCTCCCTTTACATCATGAGCGTTGTTATCAGCTGCTCTCGTTTGAATTCCTAACAGGTGCAATTCTTCTCTCAAAGACTTACATGCAGGGTCAACAAACACTTCTGTATAATGCATTTCAAACTTCATAACGCACCATTCTATGAACTTTTTAATCTCTTTTGCATAAGTGGACATTGCCTTAACTTGTCCTGTATCTTTCCCACTGTGATAGTAGTTAGCTACACGCAGCAGTCGGAACTTATCCTCATACCTCACTACAATATGACAACTGCATGATGTAGCATCTGATTGACCACCATCAGCAGTAAAGTACATTTCGTACCTTTTGCCACGAATAGCTGGTATTACATTCTTTTTCATATCAAACATCGAGTAGATAACGCCTTGTGGCATAACCCGCTTACCATACCAATCTCGTTCCAATAGATAAGGGTTCTTCGAAAGGATATCGTATATTTCTTTCTTACGTTCTTCAGTAATAATCGGATTGTCTTGTATCGTCCAATGAGTCCATCGAGTATCCTGTACATCAAATACCTCTGAAATAACTGGATGATGTGGAGCGGGAGGGTTTAAATCTGCTAAATGATAACGATCTTGAGCAGCGAATGTACGCCTAAAACATTCTTGAATCATACCTAGATTAAGTAAGTTAATCTCACAAAATACTACGCTACCAAGCGACATACCAGTTACAGCACCAACACTATTACTTTTGCCAGCGCCTTTGTAATACACTTTCTTAATATCGTTAGGAGTGTGTATTTCAAGGTGTGATCCATGTTCATCATGCTTAATCTCAGCTAAATTACCGAATATATGCTGTAACCCAGTGCCATCACCATCTATAAATAAACGGTATGCTTGTTCCTGGTTATACGCAGTAATTAAATGGTTTGTGTCTCTTGTTCGAGTTAAATAATCAGCGTAGCGGAAATGCCCTGCTGTTGTTTTCCCTGAACGCGGTGTTCCTTCAAGTACATCGAAAGTATAGTTATACGGTCGATAGATAACTTCTAATTGTTTAGGGGAAAACTTAATCGCTGTTTTGCTCATATTGTTTACGCCCCTCTATTAAAGCTTCTAACAAACCAGTATCTTTCTTTTGACCTTTGAGTTTAGCAGCGCGCTCTTTAGCGAAGTCAGTATCAGCTTTAAGCTTCTCAACCTGTACATGCTGCATTTCTTTTTGCATACGATGACGTTCTTCTTCAATTTGACGCTTGAAGTTGTCAGGAACCAAGTCGAAGTACTGAGCCAATTTATCTAATGCTTTCATCTTGTCGGCAAGTTTAATGGAAACACCATCTCTTCCTTGTTTTACTTCGGTAATAATCGACCCATCAACTACTTCATGATCTTGTAAGTCAACAAAATTCATCATTCTTGTAATAGGAGTTCCATCTTCACTTTCAAACTCAACTTCTCTTTGCCCAAAGGTCACATAGTTAGTAATATCAGCAAATGCAATCTTAATGTACTCTTTCAACACATCCATCGCTTCCACGAATACATTTTCAACCAACTCACCTTTAAGCTCTTTTATATAAGAAGAAACTCGTTCACGTCGTAATAAACGACTACTCTGCACATGTGCGCTCTCTTTGGCGTATCCTGCCTTGATTGCAGCTTGTGTGCCATTAAAGTACTTCACGTAATACAAACAAAAGAGCCGTTCCTTTTCAGTCAGCTCTTCATCTTCTAAAATCTCTTTTAATTTTTCTTTTGTTTTAGGATTTTTCACATTGGTAACGCTCCTTTTCGCAATAGTAACGTTACCATTCATTTGCTCATCCCATTTGTCTTGTGATTTCCACTTTCTGATTTGCGAAGGCTTGAGGTTTAACTCAGCTGCAATATCAATTAATGGCTTCTCACCTTTACTTGCTTTATATATTTCAAATGCTTTGTCACGATCTGGGCTTCGTTGCCTAGCCATATTCACCACCTCGCGGTAATTCCTTTGTAAAATAAAAACACCCATTCAGGATGTTTTTTCTACTACAAATAGCTATCTTGCATCTTATCTAAATTAGTCCAATGGACAGTCAACTCACCGTTTGAAACATCGGTATGTTTAATCATTAATTTTTCGCTTTCTTCTAGTTCATTAATAAATCCATTACCTTTATCCCATAACCAGCGATATACATCTACATTTTGCAATCCACAATGGTGATTTGCTAAAGCAGGTCCAGATATTCCTAATACAAGAATCTGATTCCCGTCTTTGCAAAAACTTACAGCTTCATAATCTCCTAATTTAGGATATATATAACCCTCTATATCTTCGTTAGTATAATTAGCTTTATTAGTCATTCCGTCACCACCTTTCATATACTTAGGGTTCGACAAGATTAAACAATATCCTTTATAAAATAAAAAAGCAGCTGTTAGGCTACTTATTCAATAACATCTATTTCTTTCACACCATAAAACCCAACGTAGTATACATCGTATGAACAATCTCTTTTAGCATCTTTTATTTCCTCGTCACTTAATGATTCTCTTTCTTTAAGAACGAGACCAAACTTTTCAACTGCTTTATCTTTATTTAAGAAATGTCCGAATGACTCATAATCTTGGTTATATTCATCCGAAAAATCCTTATACACTTCATATATCTTCAAGTGCATCAACTCCTTATAACAAGGATATCACAAGATAAAAAAGCAGCGGATTCGCTACTTATGATTAATTGTAACCATACGTTGTTTGTTAATTAATTTAAAATACATCGTTATAGCAAACGGATAACTAGTATAGAAAATGTTCTATTTTCTATTGTTATACTTTAATTTCTTTTATATGAAAATGAATTTTAAAAGAAATTCAATTTAAATTAACTATCTCTATTTTTGTATACTTTTGTACATCATTTTTCTTCTCATTTCGTTTTGATGTTCTGTATACACAAACAGACATTCATAAATAACTGTTAACCATCCATCTGTATCTAATGGTAAATTTCCATGATCTTCTTTAACCTTCTTCTTAACACGTTCTTTGAATAATTCTAGCTCCATCGATTTCCCCTCCTCTATTTTTGTTCGTTGAGTTTGTTTGTTTTGTTAGACTCAGCAAGCTCATCTATGATTTCATTAAACACTTCTGTTCTATCAAATTCTCCCCATTCACTACCACTATATATTTCATTGCCGCATGCACTACAAGTTAAGTCGTATTCATAGCCCTCGCAACCACACGACTCTCCACATGTTGTATTCATATAATCAATATCATTCTCAGTATTAAGATGATGACACTTCTTACATTCAATAGTCTTTGTCATCCCCTCACCCCTTATCATCCCTTATCGCTCTCAACTGCTCTATTTCCTTTTCTACTGATTTATCAATATCAAGTTGTGATGAACTAGTTACGAATCCACCACCTGCTATTCTTATCGGATGAGTAGCCATATCACTTAAATTATATGGACACTCTTTATTAGAATAGAATTGAATATTTTCAATATCATTAGGTAGTGGTACATTCACTTGAATTGGTTCTTTAATAGAAACGCCTTCTTTTGGTAATTCAATATTATTACAATGAGCTTTTATAGCAAAAGGTCCACCTTCTACATATGTAGCATGTTTAATGACTCTTTCAATAATCTCATTCATTAACTCGCTATATTCATGTTGATTTAAGGTTTTTCCCTTTCGTTTTTGAATAGCATCATCTACTTCTTCAATTACCTTGCCAGCCCATTCACTAATACCTACAGTAACTATCAAAGGTGTGTATGAAGATGTTGAATTCACGCCCATTCCCATCACTTCCTTCGCACAATAAAATAAGACGCTAAACCGATGAAGGTAGCGCCTACAATAATTGTTATTGGTTTAATCATTTATTTAACTTGAACGAACGGTGTAGCTCCGCCGCTTACTTGAGGTAATTTTCCGTCCCATTTCTCAATCTTTTTCATTTCTACAATTTCAGGAGAAAGAGACTGTTTTAAAATATCGTTTGCTTGTGCTTTACCCTTTGCTTCTTCAATATCACGTTCCGCAGCAACGATTGCTTGTTTTTTCTCAACTTCTAACTTCTCTAGTTTTTGTTGAGCATCTACTACTCCTTGAATTGCTTTTGCTGTATTTGCATCCGGTTTTGGGGCTTCTAATGTCACAGAATCAACCATAAATCCAGTATCACCTACAATTCCACGGAATTCTTTTTCAATAGCTGAATTGATCTCTCCTTGATGCTGGAAAACTTCAAGAACGGAATACTTAGAAAATACGTTTAGAGTAGCTTTCTTGATACGAGTTTGCAACCATCCATTCTCTATCACATCTGGTGATTGTCCTTTAAACTTGTTATAGATTTTAGGTAATTTTTCTACATCGTTTGCATAGTCATAAGACAAACTAACTGCTAATGGTTTTCCGTCCTTCGTTTGTACATTGAAATTCTTTACTCGAACTGTTTCGGTAGAAACTGGATACTCCGTTACACGTTTAAATGGAGAAACTAAATGCCACCCTTGTCCTAATGTTTCTTTTTCAACTCCTACACTTCTGTTATAAACTACACCCGCATGCCCTTGATCGATTACCTCTACGCTCATTGCTATTAAAATCCCACCAACTAAAAGACCTGCACCTAATGCTGTTGCTCCTATGATTTTTCTCATTATTTTTCTTCCTCCTTGAAAATGTTTCTAAGTTTTAAAACTGCATTTCCTATAAAACCAAAGATTCCTAATTTACCAGCTATGATCCACGCTACTGATATAATCATAATTATGACTATTAGACCAACAAACAGTGAGAACATATTATTCCTCCTATGTCCATTTTGTTCAGTAATTATGTAATTTCTATATAACAAAGAAAAAAGCACCCGTTATGGATGCTTTTGTTGCATTAATTTAAAAACGACCACTCTTTGAATACTTTAAACATAATTGTTTCATCTCTTCTGTATATTCATGTTTTTTTAGTTTTCTCCATGGGATTGTTACTCCACGTTTTATTTCAACAGCAGACCCATAATAAATATCATTGGAATCTATAGCTATTTTCACTTCCCAATTCCATACAGTGGGTTTAAAGATAAGTTGTAATTCTGGTACTTCAACATTAATTCTCAAGTAGTAGTTTTCTACTCTTGAAGTAAACGAAACAATTTCTTTTTTATCTTCTAAACTCATGGTACCATCCCCCTTTGTCATATAGCCTTATTCGACAAAAAAGAAGAATATCCTACAAAACAAAAAGCCGCCACCGAAGTGACAGCTCAATAGAGGGGATTGGAAAGAGAGATAACAAATGGCAATAAGTATCTCTTCAAGAATAAGATTACTCTCATTCTTTTCTCGATCACCGCACTGTATACTTTAAGCTACGCGCTTTGCGTCAGTGACCGAGAAAAGAGCGAAAGCTCTTCTTGTCTCAACTACTTCTCCCTGGACAATATAACTAACCTTATAAGATATTTACCGCGGAGTTATCATTCTTATAAGCACGTGTGCTAACCATATTGAACCAGGGAGAAACAGTCGAAACCATTTCTCATTTATCCTCCGTAGAGTCACGGCTACAGGGAGTCGAACCCCTCTTTCATGTGCGTGAATCGTGCACCTGGCGCCTACCTTCCGCATTTTCGGATATGGGAATGTCCTTTAATTTGTATCAAGACGTATCATTTCTTCCGACGCCTTGCGTGAACCAACACACATATCGGACAGGGAGGGGGGGGTATCCAATGTATTGGCTCAAACAAAGAGCGGAAGCTCTCTGCCTAGTGAAAGTTCGCAGCGATCACTAGAAGGTGAAATGAATGATTAAATTTAAATTGAAAAATTGTTCTTATTACTTATTACTTCAGTTTTGAAATTGTGCGATTCATTCAATCATATGAACCATCACCCATTCCATTTTCAAATATGGAAATCATAAACATGGCATCTAGTATAGTAATTATATTTACTATCAACTCAGGGGACGACTCCTAAGCTGAATGATAAATACAATAGAAACAGTATGACGAATGCGAGTAATATCACACCCGCCATACTGGAATATGTTTTAATTAGTTTCAATTGGTCTTTTCGTCTCATTACGGATTCTTACCGCCTAGCCCGCCCCTTTTTTGATGCGGTATACGTTACCGTGACATTCTCGCATAAGAACGTTTCACTGATAGGTGTACTAATCCTCTTCGATATGCGGTTGTCAAAGGGCTTGTACATATAATTTATAATTTTTAGCATTTTATTTAGTCCCCCAAAAAGTTCGCGTTTTGTTCGCTATTTTTAGATGATTCCAAGTGCTGTAGCAATCAATTTAACCGCACTCTGCTTCTTCTCATAGAAATATGTCTTCTTAAGTAGTAGATCATGATAAACATCTGAATCTTTTACTCTCTCGTTTGTCAGAAACTTCCGCTCAACTATTTTACGCTCGTCCTCATCTAATAAATTATTAAGTGCTTTCTCTACCTGCTGCACCTTCCATTTACTCGTATTCCTTGAATCACGTAACTCAGGGAATAAACTGATTCCTTCCTGCTCCACATCATTACTAAATCGCATCTTGAGTGCTCTGTATTCCTTTAACACGCTTACTACTTCCTTTTGTACTTTCTTATCATCGATAGCCGGTAATAATGTTAATTGTCTCTCCATGAAGGAATCCCCCTATTTCGAATTTTAGTTTTTACACTTACATCAGGTATGTGAAATTTTAATACCTATCTTCTGAATAAGGGAACGATGCTTAGTAAAGTAGCCCCCACCAATCTACTCTGCATGGTTCCGTTATCCATTAAATCCACTCAGTATACGTAAAACGCTTTGGTTTGCTGAAATATACGTCTACTACTTGTAAACCATTTTCAAAACGATCCCACACATAAATCTTTTTCATCCGTTCAACTCCTTTAAGATCTTGTCCACTTCCTTGTATCCTTGTCCCATATCTCAACAATTAACTCCTGCTGGTGTTGGAACTCCCATAACTTCCTTCTAATCGGAAATCCATCGTTTATAGCCTTCTTACTGCCCTTTACATCTATAACCTCTACACGTCCATCTGAGTACGTTACTTTAAAGTCTGGTGTAAACTTTAATGCTTCCTTTTTTGACTTACCTGATTTCGTTAAACTGCTTTTAATCGTAAATGACGGAATAAGAGTGTAAGAAGGATGGCACTCTATTTGAGCGACATCACTTCTATTCTTTAAATACCTGTAATACCTTGCCTCGGTCCTGGAATCGAATTGTATTCCATCAACGACAGTAGGAATACTTTTAATCCGTGGCGCATTCTTTTTCTTGATTTTCGCCCTTCTCTTTCTAATCAACTAGTAACCTCGCTTTCTATTTCATTTGTTCTTTACACTCTTCAAGAAAATCAATAACTTCCTGAATATGTTCCCTTGTTGTCATACTTTCCATTACGCATCCTTCATCGTTATAAACATTAACTTTACTCCCTTTAAACTCCATTCCACACATTCCGTCTGCACCTAATAGCTTTACGTTATCTTCCATTCTTTTAACCTCACTTTCTATTCAAAGGATTATTTTATTAAGTTTTGATTTTTATATACATTACCGATAATTTCGAACGACACTGCACTCATTCTCAAATCATCATCTTCATCACCATAAGAATCTTTGTAATAAAACATAGCGTCTTTCTCATGCCATTCAACGATATAAATTAAGTCATTATGACATTTGACAATATCACCTAAAAAAATCTTCTTACCATTTTTATCTTTAATGCCCGTATACTGCATGATTTTGTATTCAGCATGATGCCCTTTCGCTATACCATCTACAATTTCATGTATACCTTCTTGTTCAAAGAAATATAGATCATCAATCATAATCATTTCTTTCCGTTTTATGTCCCACGCTCTAAATTCAATTGTTTCCATTTCCCTCTACCTCCCTGAATAAAACTCAACATTCCGTAAATACTGTAGATACCCATTTCTCCATTACCCGAGCAGTTAGCTTTTGCTAGCTGCTCTTTTATTTTCGAATCATTGCTGTCATTACCACTGGTGGCCCGTTCGTTCCGTATTTCATAATTTGAGAAATTGATTTTAATTGCTGAATTCCCTCTTCTTCATTACGTTCGCCTGGGATGATTACCGACGAACAATATAACGGTTGAACTGAGTCGCTGTATGGAGACTCTTCTGCTAAATAAAACTGCGCGACCATTGGAAGTTCTTCTCTTTTACAAATTTCTAAGATTTGCTGCAATAATGGTGCAATTTCCTCATCGTAAACTTTCTCTTTATCGTACATATCAATCCATTCCCCTTTTCTACAAAATGAAATTTTTATATTAATTTCAGTTGCTCGTATAATCTTCTCGGCTTCTTGATCTCTGATATCTCACCATTAAATTGATCAATTACCTCTTGCTTGCGTTCCTCATTCAATGACTTTCTTTCAATATACTTATCTAGGTATTCCGGGTCCCAATCACAGACAACATCCTGATCCATGTACACATCACCCAACCATTTCATAGAGGCCTTATACATATTAGGTTCGTGATCGTACAGTGTTTTCAAATCTTCTCTAATATTTTTAGAGAATGGACATCCGATACATCCTGTTCTTGTTGCTCCATACACCTCATAAGCATCTGATAACCTGATCTCTCTTTTCGCAATGAACTCGTCTACAATTTCATCTGACCAGTCAAAGATCGGCATCGACATAATGAAATCTTTGTTGTTTACCTTCTTGATATGAACACAACTTGTATAAGCAATTGACCTTACGCCACCTTCAGCAACTCGTATTCCTGTAAAACTACCTAGCATGTCATTTTCCTTTGCGTAATCTTCAAATGGATACTTCTTCATGTACTGACAGCATTTATTCGCTACCTTGTACTCTCGATCAGGATGTAGGAAGTGGAATTTAGATAGCGGAAGTGAGTACATTGTTCTAAATCCTTGCTTCTCCCCACCTTTCTCCGCTTCCCCTGAAATCATTTGCCGTACTCGAGCGGAACTTAGTGGATCATCCATATTGTTCTGATATGTGCTCAACGCTTCGCTTTTTAATTTAGATAACGCTGGTTTTCCATATTCCTTTAGGATCGCTCCGAATGGCTTTCTTGGTTTCAGGAACTCCGTGTTAGGGTAAATGGTATCCCTTAGCTCTTTCACATATCGTACAGTCGCTCCTAGCTCTATTCGTGTATTCGCGAAGGCTGCTGTTACTTTATCAGCAAGACCAGCCATGATAAGAAGTTCCATTACCACCCGACTGTCTTTGCCTCCGCTAAAAGAAAGGTAGATCTTCCCGCCTGTTCTTTCGTACTCCCTTTTTATTCGATACAATGCGTCTTCTATAGCAAGTTCTAAACTAAGCAATTGGTGATCCCTCCTTTCTAATAAAATAGCGTTTTTGTTTTAAATTACGATGCTTCAGGAATTGCTAATTTCCTAAAATCATAAATAAACGATTGCATTTTTCTTTTATCAAATTTATATAACCTTTCACTTTCTGTAGTTGGTCTTTCAAGGAATAGTACATTCTTTCCTATTCTCAGATAGCCATTGTTATCAAGTGGTCTGTCATAATACTCGTAATAATCACTCCCGAAGCTATCGCATTCCTTCGAGATTAAGTTCGACCAAGACTTATTAGAAATTTCTTCAATGTATTCTAGTAATCCACTAAACACTTGAGAAGTGAATTCAAATGTGAAATCATGTTTCTTTTCAGCTGCTTGCTCTGTGTTTGCTTCGAAAATAACCGCTGACTTTCTATGTTTAACAATTAGTTCTAAACCGCTTGTACTTGTAAACACTTTATAATTCATCTTTTGTTCCCCTTTTTCTCCAAAATAAGAATTTTGTTTAGTTTTTATAAAGAAAGCGTTCACCTGTAAACCAATTCGAATATTTCCAACAAACTGGAACCAAATCGATTCTTTTAGGAGTGTCTAGCGCATCTTCAATTTCATTACCGTTATCTACTAACTCTAAGAAAAGTTCCAAATTCGCTTCAGTACGTGGTACATATGCGAAATATAAAATCTCGTTATCCGCATCATAATTTTCAATATTCTCAGCTAACTTGTTTAGTATTTCTAATTTAGTCATTTCTCTTTTCCCTCCAAAATAACTATTTTGTTTGGTTTTCTTCTTGTATTTCTTTCACTTTATCTGCATACGGAATTTTTTGATAACACAACCAACAAATTGTTTCTCCTCGGAATTTAACGAACCTTCCAGACTTTTGTTTACATTTCGTACATTTACCTTGCATCCGATTCACCACTCATTCTTTGTTCTTCAAGATATAGATGTAAAGTTGCGTAACCACCAAAGGTCTTAATTAATTCTCCTTTTTCATCTAATAGTTCGTAACCCAAAGTAACCTTTTTAAATTCCCAACCCAGTTCATTTAATCTATCTGTTGCAAGCTGTTTCACTATTCTTCGCATCCGTTGGTCATTGGTCTCCATCTTTTATCTTCCCTTCTTGACAAAATAACGCTTTTGTTATAATTCTTCCTTAGGATATTTAATATAAGATGAGTCGCCTTCAATCATTTCTTCAAAGATTTGGTCAATCCACTCTTGGAACACCGTTAAACCTGTTTCGCCATTACTGCTATGCTCGTTTACATGTTCAGCGAATCCTTCAGCAAATTTCCTTTTGTATTTAACTTTAATTTCTTCATCATAATTATTTGGATTATCATTAAAAGCGACTACTAACATATCAATTGGTAATTTGATTACCACATTATTACCGCTAACCTTTGCGTATTTCATTTCTCGCCCCTCATTTCTTAATAAAATTCAAATTTGGTCTTACTTTACCCCTGTAGATCCGAACCCACCTTTTCCTCTTTCTGATTCCGATAACTTGTCCACTTCCACAAAATGAGCTGTTTCCACTGGTGCTATGACGCCTTGAGCAATTCTGTCTCCTTTTTTGATTTCATATTTAACGCTTGCACATATTCCGTGTTCATCATTGATTCCTAGCGTAATTGAGTTTCCTAGATATGATGTATTGCTGACTATAACTCCTACCTCACCTCTAAAACCACTATCCACCGTACCAAGGACCACTCTTAAAAATGTTTTACGTGAAATCCCGCTCCGCGGTCTTACTTGAAGTTCATATCCTGGTGGGATCTCGAACGCAAGGCCTGTGGGAATCACTTTTGTTTCTCCCGGATTAATAATTACATCCTCTGCTGCTACTAGATCGAAACCAGCATCAAATTCTCTGGCATATTTAGGAATCTCTACTGATTCATTTAACCGCTTGATTTTCACTCGTAAGTTCATGTCCTTGCCCCTTCCATCTCATAACTAAAGTTTGTAATCGTTCACTTTCTTCTTTGTGGTGTTTGTAATGTGACTCTGCCATCTGTAACTGTGCTCGTAAATTATTAATCTCGCAAAACCACTTATTAGCCTGTCCTTGCTCATGATTCAGTGCTTGTTCATACAGATCAATATGTTCAGTCTTCATCCAAACACCCCTTTATAGTCCTAATTCGTTCATGATCTTTCCTTCTTCAAATCCTCTCACGACATTTCCGTTTTCAAACTTAAAAGCTGGTAAACTCATTAAACCTAACTCATCAGCTTCCGCTTTATAAGTAATGTTTTCTTCAATATTTCTTTCTTCCAATTCAATCTCTACTGGCGCGAATCCTAAGAAATGCTTTGCTCGCTTGCAGTTTGGACAATCGTTTTTTGTATACATAACGATCTTAGTTGCCATTTCGTTCAGTCTCCTTTGCTCCTGCTAATAGTTGAGTGATTTCATATACACTGTTCTCCATTTGTTTCATTTCCTTCATCTCCTCATGATTTTTTAAAGTATCTTCAAGCATCACTTTAGATAAAGCTAGTGCAGTACAAAGGAAAGCTTCTGATTGACCTTTATGGTATCCGGAAAGCCCAGAATCCCCTTTCGCGAATGCTTCGTCAGCATACTTATTGCTTTCTGTTGCTGCTTCACACAATTGACTAATAACTTTTTCAATATCCTTCCTCATTCTCCCCATCCCCTTTTATCAATTCAAACAGCTCCTGCTCTGACATCTCATAAAGCTGCCGCCCTGTATCTTCTTCCTTATAAATCCCTTTCGTTAATAACACATCGATGTAGATTTGTTTCCTGTCCATTACCTCATGCCTTTCACATAGTCTTCCTTTAAATCGCTTGCAACATCTTCTTTTCTCCGTATGCTTCAGCTTTTTTATTAATTCTTTTTAACACTCTGCATATCTGAGCTTGACTTGTCTTAAGTTCTTTTCCGATATCTCGTTGCTTTATATTTTTAGAATGAAGATCCCATATGATGTATTCTCGGCTGTCTAGTGTATTTAAGAATGATTGGAGAACAATCTTGTTATTAACATCTTCTTGCTCATCCTCAGAAGTTTCATCCATCAACATACTCTCTAAAGTAATGTCCTCACCTTCTCCAGATCGATAAATCACCTGATGAATTGAAGTTGTCTTGGAGTCGAAATCTAAAGCTAATTTTGCAGTTTCTTCTGAAACATCCAATACACTTGCAATTTTCTCTACTCCTTCCCCCTCCAACTGCTTTACTGCAATATTCCCTTTAGTTCTGTACACTTCTCTCGAAACCTTAATCTTTTGTAAATCGCGAATCCATCTCTTCACTTCTCCTAGTATTCTAGGTACAGCATAAGTTGAAAATTTAAATCCGAGCTCTGGCTCAAATCCGTTTCTAGCTTTCACTAACCCCATCATTCCGCATTGCACTAAATCATCCATATCTAAGTTCGTTTCATGTTCTACGCTTTTCGCTCGTCCTGCAAATGATTTATGAACATAGTAATGAACAAGTTTTTCGTATTTGTTCATGAACTCTTCATCATCCATCGTTTTGATATCTTCCACTTCTGAATTCACCTTTTCTCCCTCCTAGATAATTTTCTTACGCTTTCGTAAAGGCTTTGTTGCTGCCACTAACGGATCCATCTTTCTTTCTACTCTTTTGTAAAATGTTTTAGGTTCGATCCCATTCTTTGTAGCAATCACGATATATTCGCTGTACTTTTCTTCTTTTGGCGTTGTAGCGGCGTCATACGGTGTCATTCCTTCTCTGAGACGTCGATAGTATGTCGATTCGCTAATACCTGTTTTCTTAGCCAATTTCAGCATTTTTACATTTTTCTCTCTACCTTCGTAACTTGTTCCTACTGGAGATGTTATTGCTCGTTCCATTGTCCACCCTTGTCTCAATCTTTGATCAAGTAACTTATTACTAATTCCAATCGATGCTGCTTGTTGGATTTCTTTAGTGGTAGGCACTTGGTAATTCATTTTCATCGTTCAGATATTCTCCTTTCTAATCCAACTCCATAATTTCTTTAAGTGTCCTATCCGAAACATAGGTCTTAATAATTTGAATCCTGCCGTATTTATCTCTAGCCATTCCCTCGGCTTCGCCCTCTGTCTTCGCTTCAAACCAGCGTAATTTCTGTTTTTCGTCTTTGTCATAGAACTCTACCGCATACGTTGGTATAACTGGATTCTTCGAGAGGAATTGCTCCGCTGTGCTCTTTGCTTTGTAGTCGAAAGTTCCTAATATGTCGTCAAATGATAGCTGTCCTGCCATCTTAAACGCCTCCGTTTTTCAGATCTTTCATATCTTTAAGTTGTATCTTCAAGATGTTTATAATTTCAGATGTGGAATTGTATGCATTTCTCCATCTCATACAGTTAGCTTCCGCTTGTGCTTCTGCTTTCCGATGGTCACTTGCAGCAAATTCCGCTTGCATCTCACGTTCTTTTGCTGTTCCATTTGGATTGTAAGTGAAGCATTTCGCTATTGTTTCCTTCCGAACTGCCTCGGCCATCTTCCAGTCACTTAATGATGCTGCATGCAATTTTCCTGTCAGTGAGAGAATATCTCCATATATCTTGAGTTTTTCGAGCAAATCCCCTGGAAGATCCTCATTCAATCCTGCTGCTCTTGCATAAAGTTCCTTTAACTTCTCTTCATCCTTTGCCATTCCTCATCACCCTTACGCCGCTGCGCTAATACCGCGCTGTATCATATAATCTGCTAAATACTCGTTCATTTTGTTTCTGAATCTTTCTTCAAAGAAGTAATTCAGCTTGTCCACTTCATCAGCAAAGGTTACTGCTTTTCGTTCAAATACAAGGTATTCAATCAGTAGCCAAGCACTTACGATTCCGTCCTTCTTCGCTTCTGTGTACATATCTAAAATCGTCATTAGGTCACGCTCCTCGGTCGATGAATAAATTAGTCTTTTTAACGAACTGAAACGGTAATGTTCCAACGAATCCGTTACGGTTCTTTGCAATAATTAACTCAACATCATGTATGTCTTCCACTTCTCTTTGCTCTCTATCAAAGTAAGCTGGTCGATGCGGGAAGATAATCACGTCTGCAATCTCCTCTATACTTCCTGATTCCCTTATATCAGCCATTGTCGGCGCTTTATCTTGCTTTCCTTCCACTCCACGATTCAGCTGTGCTACGAGGATAATAGGCACGTTAAATTCCTTCTGCATTTCTTTCAGTTGTTTCATGATGTATGTAAATTTCAGATGGTTGCTGTCAAAGGATTCGTCTATATCAACATGTCCTAAGTGGTCGATAGCAAAGAGATGTTTCTTACCTGGATTTTCTTTAACAATTTTGCGAATCACCGCACGAATCTCGTTAATGTTATTCTCAGAGCGAACATTTATATTGAGTTCTGCTAACTCTCCGCATGCTTTGTGGTATTTCTCCCAATATTCTTGGCGGCCATTAAAGAACTTATTTGGATTGTTCATTGTAGCTACTGGAATCTTTCCTTCTGTTGCAATCCATCTATCAATGATCTTCGTTTCATCCATTTCACAAGAGAAGAATGTTCCCATGTAATCTTGCGATGCCTTTGCGCCCCTTCTCATTGTTTCTAATACAAAGGCTGTCTTTCCGACTGATGGCCTTGCTGCTACAATGATTAAATCTGAAGGTTGCCATCCATCCAATGCTTTGTTAAGACTCGTAAACCCTGTTGGCGTTCCGCTCAATCCATGTTCCGGCATAGCGCTATGTTGTTGCACCCTCATTTGTAACTTCTCTTTAAACGAAGGCTGTGGCTTTATAGTGGCAACTTGCACATTATTAATCTTGGAAATTAGCTCATTCAGTTGTTTAGAACTGTGAACGAATTTCGATTTCTCTTTGAAGTTTTCAACCTCACTCAGTGCTTCTTCAATTGCAACAAACTCAATCATTTTGTCCTGCGTAAATTTGAAGTTATGCGTTAACACTCCGAATTCGTAAACTGTGCTTAATGTGTTTACTCCACCAAATGTAGCCATTCTGTTCTCTCCTACTTGAGCAAGAGAGTTCATATCAGCTGGCTTGTCCTCATTTCGTAATTCCTTCATAACTTTAAAAAGGTTTTTGTTATGAGGATTCATGTAATGTTTCGGTTTTAATCTTGTTTCATCTATTAAACTGTTATCTCGCATCATCATGCCGAGACTATAACATTCGTTTTCGTATTGAACCTGGTACTTATCCATCCGTTACACCTCAATCAAGTAAATTATCAATAGAGATCGCTGTTTGTTGTTTCTTTTGCTTTGGTTCTGTCTTTTTGTATTCAAGGTATCTTTCGTCATTTAGGAAACCTTCTAACATTTTGATGTACTGTAATTCTGTATTTTGTTTCTCGCAATCTTTTGCATAGCATGCAATTCCATGTTTAATGTCTTCATGACTATGATCTTTATCCAAAGCTTCTTTATAACGTTGATATGCTTTTGGTTTGTTTCTTTTCTTTGGATAGATACTCCATATTTCTTCAAAATCATCACTGTAAGAATTCTTTTTAGGCTTCTTCTTCGTGTCTGCTTTAGCAGCACATATATTATTCTTTGTTGTATTCTCTGTAGTAATCTCTGTTAAAGATTCCGACGTTTTGTCAGGTTCCATTCCGACAATTTGTAAGTTTCCATTCTGACAATTTGTAAGAATCGAATCTAACAATTTGTTAAAATCCAATTTATAGTGAACTGTAGGCGCTCCGTTCGCTTTCTTTAAAGTTGTCTCAACAAAACCAGCGTTTACTAATTTTTTAGTAGAGTATCTAACTTGTCTTTCGGTTAAACATATTTCTTCTTCCCATTCTTTATATGTTTTATAGAAGAAACCGTCTGTCCGTTTTGATTTGTCACTATAAAAAACGATTTGATTTAGAAGGATTGCTGTTGTAAGATCACCTGTCAATTTAACGAACAACTTTGGTACAACAACTATGTTCTCTTGTCCGCTTATTTGAGAAATAATGGTCCGTATTGTGTTGTAATTACTCAATTAATTCACCTTCTTCATCCAACATTCGTAACTAACATGATCCTCCATGCCCGTGAATCGAATCTTGTCCTTCCCTTTAAACTTTCCGTCGTTATAAAAAGTTTTTCCGCTCTATATACTTTCTTAATTGGAGTTATATAGTCATAACCTCTTGCTTCTAAATCACGAACCGCTTTTATCATTTCTTTCATAGATCCACGTCTTACTGGTATCTTAAACATCAATCGTCATCCTTTCGCATTTTGCTATACCGTCATTAACTTCCAAAACCTTATATCCGGGATAACGCTTTGGTATGCGATTGATATACCTGCAAGCGTTCCTCTTAATCTCTTGTTCTGTTTTTGCATCCTCCATGACCCATGCTGGGAGGACGACATTTGATATAATTTGTTGGTTCAGCATGGGTTTTCATCTCCTTAGTTTGTTTGTTCTAACACTTCAACTTGTTCTGTTTCTTCCGCTTCAATAAACTCTGGTTCCTCTGTGATATCTTTGCGAATCACTTCGTCCTGTTGAGCTTGCGTTTGAACTTCTATACTGATTGGCAAGTATTTAAACATCGATCTCACGACTGTTTTCTTTGCCATTTCTTCGTAATCGCTTTTCCATGGGCCAAAATCTTTTGATTTAGAGCGTCCACGACGCTTTTCAATCTCACTTACTGGCATGAATTCCATTTGATATCCACCATCTTTAAAATGTGCCACTGCATAAGCTCCGATAAACGCTCCACGATCTCCAAATGAAGGTTTATGTTTTAACTGAGGATGTAAGCCCAATTCATATTCAAACTCGTCATTTTCGTACACTGCATGAGCGTAAATGCTTTGAATGTGACCAGAACGTCTTGCAAGATCAATCATTCCTTTGTATCCGATAATGAATTGAACTTCTTTACCCCATTTTGGGTTTTCTTTAGTACCAAAGTTTTTGTTGAAAGGAAGTAAATAGCAATGCCCTAGTAATCCTGGCTCTAATCCTAGCTGCACCGCTTGCATCACCGCTCCCATTAGGGAAGGTACTGTGCATTCTAATAACGCTGGGTTTGTTCGAATCGTTGTAAGAGCTATACGGCTCATACGGTCCATGTCCATGTGCTTCGGTAGTACTTCCGCCATTCTCGGACCCATTTTTTTCATATATGCTTCAACTGTTTGTTCAGGACTTGCAGGTTTATTTTCAGTACGATTTGCTAATTTATTTTTAATAGATTCATTGTTTGCCATTGTTTATTTCCCCCTATTTAACTGTGAATTTTCTACTTTTAGATTCTTTTGAGTACTGCTTGTACAACTCTGGTTGCTCTTCTTTTAAACGTTTACTATCAAGTCTGTTAGAAGTTTGTGTTTTCCATGAAATCTTGTAATTCTCGGTTTTTCCAACTTCATTCGGGCCAAGTTTTGCTTTAATTTTGTTTTCGTACTCTGTTTTTTGTTCTTCTAATGCTTTTATTTCTTTATCCACTTGGTCACGAGCTTCTATTAATAACTCAACTTCATTACCTAGCTCGATCTCGCTATCTTCAACCGAATCTGGATACATTTCTTTAAGCAATGTTGCCGATGCTTCCGAACCATCAAACATTGGAGGGATTCCTTTCTCCACATGGTTTAGCCAAAAATCTTTTTCTATATCGATTAGGTACTGAATGATTTCTTCATCACGATCAATCTTTTTATAGATGAATTTGTTACCACCAATGAGAACTGCAATCCACCATGCTTTATAACCTGTTACAGCCATATAGTGTTGACATTGAATGAGGTAAGATGCTGGGATTTCTTCGCCTTCCCACTCTTTCTTTAAGTATTCAGAAGCCGTTTTACATTCAAGACCAACTTTCTCACCAATAATGAGCCTGTCCACATTTGCAAGCATCCAAGGGTAATCAGGATGTTGTAAGATTGCATTGCACTTTCTAACTTTCAATTCAGTTCGTTTACTGAACTCATCTGCTACAATTTCCTCTAATACATTCCCGAAGTATGCCGCTTCACTTGGTAACTGATCCTTATTGATTTCACTCGTTTTGTCGTAATAAACACCGATTGGTGAACTCCATTTATTTAATCCCGCAATAGCTGCTGCATCCGAACCACCAATTCCAGCCTTTCTTGCTTCTAACCATTGTTCATGGGCCATATCCTTAGTTGTAATTAATACGTTCGCTTCCATCTCATTCACCTGCAACTTTCTTTGTAGAATGAGACTCTACATATTGTTTGATGCATTCTGTTTCTGCATGTAAGTAATCACCATCGAAATCTAAGCAACTTTCACCGTAATAGATTTCTCCGAAGCAACCTGCACAATATTCGATGAAGTCTCTTGTTAGAGAGTCATGATGGTTACCAATTAATACTGGATTTTCAATCATTTTCTATTCCTCCTCGTTTACTTGGAGAAAACAAATGTGTTATAATATGGGTAAGAGTTTTTTACATTTGTTTTCTTCAAACCGTCCTAGGGGTAGGGCGGTTTTTTATTTTGTTTTAAGTAACTCTGGGTTTTCGTAGATATTTCCAATGACTATAAATTCGTAAATTTCACCGTATACACACTTTTGATATCCTTGTCCGATTTCAAAAGGAGACCATCCAAACTTTCCCCATCTAACAACATGTTCAGCAAGTGGTTCTTCTTGAAAATGAATCCCGCCTTCATGACGACTTACAATATCCCCTTCATAAATCTCCTTACCATTCTTGTCTTTTAATCCTGTGTATTGCATGATTTCATAATAATTTGCAACTTCATACTCAACATAAGATGTTCCAGCGTAGTTTCGTTCTTCTTTTTGATATACTTTTCCATCTGTACCAATTAACAAATCGGGTGAAGCATCATATTCCAACATGTGATACTTTTTATCCCATGTTCTAAACTTAATTTCTCTCATCTCAATTCCCCTTTCTGATGCTATGCGCATCATCATGACCAGAAGCGCGGTGGAGGGGTGTGGGTGTCCGCTCCTGATCATGATGACAAGCACAGTGCTTGTCCTAAGAAAAGACGTCTTGGCGATGACCTGCGATGTATTGTGGCGCGGCTCCCCTTTATCAGGATCGTGGCTCGCTCTCGCTATTTCTTCCCTACCTGCTAGCATGGATTAACCATTCTAGCAACGCTCTTAGCTTAAAGGGCTTCGAAGTTTTCACTTCATTTATAGTCGCTAAGACGACTTTTATTGATTTTGGTACTGATATTCTAATTTCTATATCCCAGTAACCCCGAATTTTAGAATGTAAATTAAGTGAGTATAAATTCCATAAACCTGTATTCATTTTTCCTTTTGTTATCATTTCGCCTTTCCCCTTTATCAGTTATTTAGCTAGAGTGATATACTTCTTATGTACTTCCTCAACCTTATCTGCGCTGTTATGTACTCCTCTAGCTCTTAAATCACGTATCATTGCGATGATTTTCTCTCGTTCGTCTTTATCTCGCTGCTCTTTATTCATCCTGTGACCACCCTGTTTTCTTATCCCAAACATCAATTCTATAAATCAGATAGAATATACTCACGACTATTACTGCGAAGATTGCTAATGACGTTGAGTGTTCCACCGTTTACATCGCCTCCTGTTCCATTTCTTTCTTCAGTCGGTCTATGATGTAGGCTTGTCCTTTTGGTGTTACGTATGTTGTTGTCCATGTGAAGGCTTCACCATTTGGTTTTTTCTTAACGCCTTGTGTAACCTCGAATAATTCTCTTTCAACTGCTTTTTGAGTTGGTTCAGTAGAACGTTTGAACATTAACTCCCATTCTCGAAGTTTTGTAAATAACTGACGCTGACCAATTTTCACTCCTTGTTTAGTTGCCAGTTTTGCAACTTCACTAACTTTCAGCGTTTGTTCTGACTGCATACAAGCTTCAGCGAATGTTACCAGTGGTTGTTGTTGCAATACTTTTCGCTCAGCTTCAATTCGTTTTGCTTTTTCTTCTTTTAAGTTAGTGAGAAGGCCAATCATAAAGTCTGGATCAGTTACTGCTTTTTCGAGCGCTTGGTCTGTCATGTATGCTCCGTGTTTTCGGATTGTTGGAAGCACTTCTTCAAACACCCATTTTTCAAATTGTTCCGCTTGTGGAAGTTTTGATTTAACGATTAAGCGGTATAAGTTTGGTTCGTTGATGAAGCGTTTTTGTTGTTGTCTTCCTAACGAATCTGTGACTGCTACGGTGTAGCACCCATCTTCTTTGCAATTCTTTCGAATAGCTTGTTGTGGATTTGAATACCCTAATACCTTTGCCACATCAGTTGCTGGAAAGTATTCTTTCCCCTCTTTAATAAGAATTTCTAAGTTGCCGAACATGTTGTGTGAGAATTTTTGTAATTGGTTCATTCTATTTTTCTCCCTCTCTATCCGATAAGTTTCGTATCTTTGATACATTTTGTATCATCAAGGTCATTAAAAATGTCAGGGAATAAATCATTTGCCCTAACTCCAAAGAACCTTTGGTATTTCTTCATTGTCTTGATACTAGGGTTCCTTTCACCCTTTTCTATCTTGCGAACAAATACAGCTGATAATTCTAAAGCCTCTGCTAGTGCTTCTTGTGTTAAATTCCTTGCTGTACGTTCGGTTATAACTCTTTTCCTCATTTAATCACCTACCGTTTTGATACATTTTGTATCGTTAACTGTAGTATAAATGATACGTTTCATATCGTCAACACATTTTGATACATTTTATATCTTTTTTATAAAAGGGGTTTAAAGTGATACAATTTGTATCTATAATAAAGATATTGAATTATTTATTGACACGGTGCGAGAGGGGATTATATAAAATGACATTTGGAGAAAAGTTAAAAACGTTGAGAGGTAACAGGACCCAGGAAGAGGTAGCGAAAGGTATTGAAATTTCTAGACCTAGATATTCTCACTTCGAAAACGATCGTAATGAACCTGATTTACACTTAATACAAAAGATTGCGGATTATTATAAAGTAACTACAGATTACTTACTAGGACGTTCTGAAGATCCACGTCTAACAAAAGAGCAAGATGATAAAGCGACTGAAATGGCAAAGAAACTCGAAAAACTAATTTCGGAATTAGGGGATGCGGATCAAGAAAAAGCTCTAGAGCATTTAGAAATGTTTGTGCAGTACCAAAAAGCAAAAAAATAATGGTATATAAACAAAAAGACTTACCAATATTGGTAGTCTTTTTTTCTTTTTATCTATTCTTCTTTATACGTACTTAATGTAGTTGTTTTTAGTAATTCCTCTACATCATCGTTACCGCTTTTTAATAACCATTCAATTGCCGCCTGTTTTAATAATTGCTCTTTTGTCATCATAAATTCCCCCTGCATCCTAATAATTTATATACCTTTTCTAAAGTGGAAAGTTTTTGTCGTTTACGTCAAAATGTTTCCACTCCCTATAAAGCAGAAATGACAGTGTCACATTCGACACTGTCATTTTTAATATATATTTATTAACCGCCGCCTGGGCCTGGATCAACCATATACTTGGATATTTGTGTTTCATTAGCTTCTCGATCTGTAAATTGGAACGCTGTCACAGAAAGGCAAGCTACAGTAGCGATAGATAAAATCGCTTTAATTAGCTTAGTTTTCAAGTGCTTCACCACCTTTTATATATGACTCAATTATAACATTCTAGGGCTGCTTTTGGTAGAGATATATAGAAAAAATCACCTGATTTAGAAAAACTTTCTATGGACATTTCTAAGTATTTTTTTCCTTTTTCTCCTCCAACCGCAAGACCCATATAATACAACTGAAAACTACTAAGATAACCATTTTCATTTTGTAAATCTTGTAAAATTTCAATAGCTTTTTGATTTTCGCCTAACTTTACATATAAAAACGCCTTTTCAGCTTTATCTAATTCTTCTGGATTTATAGTATGTAAATCTTTCTCATGATGTATTCTTAAAAATAAAAGCGTATTTAAAACTTTATCTCTTCGTAGTTCTAACTTCTTATTTACCGGATTTCCGATAATTTCTAATGATTTCTCCATATATTCTTTCGCTCTCTGATAATCAGAAAAAACATAGCTTTCTCCAACTTTACAGTATGCAACTGCTTTAGTGCTGACGTAACAATTCGTTTCATCATTAATTATTTCAAAACATATATTGCGAGCTCTATCTAAATTGTTTTCGTGTAATTCCACGAAAATATTCATTTCTTTTATTCTTAATAAAAATGAATCCCTTAAGGTATGGCATTTGATTTCTAGAATATCAGGTAATAATTGCTGGATATATTCATTAACCATCTTGTAATTACCTAAATCAAAAAAAGAGTATATTGTATTTAAAACTGATAATATTACCAATTCATTATCTGTATACTTTTGCTTTTTTCTCATTTTATCAACTTTCTCAAAGAACATCTTAGGAGTAATTGTATTTTCGCTTCTTTCTCGCAAAGTTCTGTATAAAGGAACTAAGTTTAAGTTTATCCGTACAGTTTTTGAATTTCCTTTTTTCTTTTCTTTTTCGTCTCCATTGTTTTTAGGACTCGTTATCTGTTGCATTACCACATCTTGAAGCTCATATTCCCCAAACATATCTAACACTTCTAATGCTAATTTTAAATTTTTATGTGATAAATGGGGGGTCATTTTTTTTACCCATTTTCTACGGAATTCAACGTCATTCGGCTTGTATAATCTTAGTGCATCTACAAAGTGCATGAAATCAAATTTCCCTTTTGTTTTGAAATAACCATTCACCGTAGTGTGTGTCACATCAAAGCGTTTAGCTAGTTTCCTGTTAGTGTAACCGTTTGATTTTAAAGTTTCATTCATATTAGTTAATAATTCTTGCACAACATTTGTCCTCCCTTTTTGGACAAAAAGGCACGTACCCCAATTTCTTACATATAAAGGAAAACGTGTCACTCTCACTCTAAGTTGTGTTATAATATCTGTGTGCAAGATCCGCGACAATGTTCCCTAGACTGGTTAGGGGGCAGTGTAGAAGGTGCTACCAACACCTTTTACACCGTGGGTCTTTTTTGCGTCCGTTTTTTTATTTGTTTTCATAATAACACAAATTTCCCAATATTCGGTCATGGAGTTATCAGACAAGTCTTGAGAAAATTAGAAAAACGCTAAGTTGCAACGTTTCCTTTATGAAAAAAATTATACAAAAGACCTCATATCTAGATTTTACCACATAAAACCGAAAATGAGAACGAGTGTTCTTATTTTTATTCGAATGTTAGTCACTAAACACCTAAAAATATGAAATTAGTTGATAAAACAACTAATTGTAGTAGTGTGATAGTTAGATATTTATACTTTAACTATTATGATACTCTTTGGACAAACTTTAAAACAATTAAGAAAGTCACGTGGCTTAACTCAACATCAATTAGCTGACAGGCTTAACTTGAGTCAAAGCCAAATAAAGAATTGGGAAACTGACAGATTCCAACCTGATCTTGAAACTTTATTCAATATCGCCTCCTTTTTTAATGTATCATTAGACGTTCTTGTTGGCTTTTCTAACGAATTCCAAGATGAACCCATACAACAAGTCCTTTCTGAAGCTCAATCGACGTATGGGTCGTTGGATGAAGCTCAGAAGGAAAGATTTTGTAAGCAAGTCTTATTGTTCATACGGATGATAAAAGACAACCAAGAAACGTTCTGATTTGTTTTCATTTTAGGGGAAAAGTTTTCCAATATCCAGTGGTAAAATTTGACATTATTTGACCATTTTACCCAATCGGGAGCTTCGGCTCTCTTTTTTATTTCGTTCGACAGAATCTGACAAAATAGTTGTAACCGTTTCTGTTATGATAGTTTCGGAAATCTTACATTTGGGTACTGGAGGAAACATAATAATGGGTAAAATTTTTAAATTTGGATGTTTAGGAGTAATTGCACTAATTGTTATCGGAGTTATCATCGGCGCTATGGGTGGAGGAGACTCAACAGAAAAAACTTCCACTGAACCGAAACAGGAAACGAAAAAGGAAGAGAAGAAAAAAATTACTCTTGCTGATTATGATTCTATTAAAGCTGGAGATGCTATGAGTGGTGAAGGTGGAGATACATATCAAGACATCGTTTCGAAATTTGGTGATCCTTCTAATACATCAGATTCACAAACAGGCGAATTCAAAATGAGTATAGCTAGTTGGACTAAAAACATAAATGGAAACTTGGGCGCAAACTTCACTTTAACATTCGTTGAAAAAGATGGAGCTAAACGAGTTTCTTCTAAATCACAATCAGGAATGAAATAGACACTCAAAGGATCACTTTATATTTTCTCAATAACCAATATAGATAAATATGGTAAAATGGTAATTGGATGGGAATTCAATTTATATTATTAAAAGTAGAGTGGTTCAAGTCGGAGAAAGGCACCTTAAGGTGTCTTTTCTTTATGAAATTTACAAAATACAACAATATATCCTCTACCGCTTTGTTATGATATTTTTAATAAAGAACTTATAAATAGGGAAAGGAATCACAAATATGGGATTTAGATTTCATAAAAGTAAGCAAATAGCCCCTGGTATTAAGTTAAATGCAAGCAAAAAGGGAATAGGAATTAGTATTGGTGTAAAAGGAGCTCGTGTTAGTTTTGGCCCATCAGGAACAAGAGTTACAACTTCAATCCCTGGAACAGGTATTTCTTATCAAAAACAAATCAATAATAAGTCAACAAGCATAGAAGAATTAGATTATCAAAAACCAATATATACTCCTCAAACAGTGGAAGTAGACGCTATAACAATTAGGGATAGCCAAGCTACTATTAATACTCGGAAAATAGCAAAACCACTATCTATTTTAATGTTTATTGCATTTATCACTTCAGTGTCGTTCATAAAAATTTTACTCGCAATAGTATTTGCAGTAATCGGTTTTATATGCTATCGATTAAGTTTGACACCTGTTGGCGTAATATGCCCAACATGCAAAGGGCAACACTTAGTATTTAAACAAAAAGAGATGCAATGCTCTTGTTGTAAAAGTACTCTAATAATAAATAGGCACTCATAAGGGTGCCTATTCTTTATGAAAAAATCCCCGCACAATGTGCAAGGATCCAAAGGAAGCTGTTCAGTTGGATGAACAACTTTAT
Organism: Bacillus pfraonensis; assembly: GCF_050768835.1. Taxonomy (NCBI): domain Bacteria; kingdom Bacillati; phylum Bacillota; class Bacilli; order Caryophanales; family Bacillaceae; genus Bacillus; species Bacillus pfraonensis. The sequence goes on from NZ_JAHCDO010000027.1 coordinate 53,889, forward strand.
CGTAATACATTCATACCCCACTGGCAAAACAGTAAAATCTCGTTTTTCCTCTAGTGAAATGTAATTTTATCTTATTAGAGATTTCCCTAATCCTCGTTAAGCTTCCTGATTACTCTTCTTTTTTCGTCAAGATTCTGCTATGATTAAGGATAGATACATAGATTTCAAAACAAATACTTTTATATAAAAAATAAAACCCCGACAGGATTTCCATTGGTTTGTTGAGTTTGGCCGCCCGACAACCGATGAAAATGAGAACGCGAGGTTTGTTTTCACATATTTAATATCTATCTGTATGATAGCATATATTTTTAAAAATGTGAATAACAAACCTCTAGTTTCCTATACCCATTTTTCGGTCGGGGTGGAAATTGGAGGTTTTTTTAATGGCAAATGATGTTTTTAAACACGCTCGGAAACGAGGACACAGCGTTGTGGAGAACGCTCTACTTGATGATTGTAACCTTACAGGAATGGCAAAATACCTTTTAATTCAGTTCTGTTCAC
>NZ_JAHCDO010000028.1:0-54924 GCF_050768835.1 Bacillus pfraonensis
CATCATGTTCGGCATTTGGTTATTATCCATTATCGGCATCATGTTCGGCATTTGGTCATTATCCATATTCGGCATCATGTTCGGCATTTGGTTATTATCCATTATCGGCATCATGTTCGGCATTTGGTTATTATCCATTATCGGCATTATATTCGGCATTGGGTTATTATCCATTATCGGCATCATGTTCGGCATTGGGTTATTATCCATTATCGGCATCATGTTCGGCATTTGGTTATTATCCATATTCGGCATCATGTTCGGCATTTGGTTATTATCCATATTCGGCATCATGTTCGGCATTTGATTATTATCCATATTCGGCATCATGTTCGGCATTTGGTCATTATCCATATTCGGCATCATATTCGGCGGTTGATTATTATCCATCATTGGCATCGTAATATTTGGTGGTGTTACTTGTGGAATAACCAGTTTTTCTTTTGTTACATCCGGTGACATTATATTACCCACATTTTCTTTTTGTACCTGTGGCGAAACAATATTACTTACATTTTCTTTTTTCGTCTGTGGTGACACTATGTTTCCTACATTTTTCTTTTGCACTTGTGGCGAAACAACATTACTTACATTTTCTTTTTTTGTTTGCGGCGATACTATGTTTCCTACATTTTCTTTTTTTGTTTGCGGTGATACTATGTTTCCTACATTTTCTTTTTTCGTTTGTGGCGACACTATATTGTTAGGCTTCATCTTATGAATTTGTGGAGCAATTAACTCGCTTCCTTTTTTTATTACATCTGAAATTTTATAGTCTTTTTTAGGTTTCATTGGTGGTTGGGGTGGCTGTGGTAATATATTTACTGAAAACTTTGTACTTTCTTTTTCCGCGGGTTTCTCTACTTTTTCTACAACTGGTGGCTTTTCAATTACAGCTGGTTTTTCCACGACTGGCGGCTTTTCAATTACAGCTGGTTTTTCCACAACTGGCGGCTTTTGAATAGGTACTTCTTTCTGAATTGGTTTTTCTTTTTGTATTGGCATTTCTTTCTGAATCGGCACTTCTTTCTGAATCGGCACTTCTTTCTGAATCGGCACTTCTTTCTGAATCGGCATTTCTTTTTGCGGCTTTACTTGTATTTCTTTTTGTGTTTGTTGCATAGCCGGTTGCTGCGTAATTGGCGCAGATTGATATGGTGCTTCTTCTTCATCTTCTATCCCAAGCGGCGTAGGTGTCGCTGCAAATTCTTTTTGTTGTACCTCTTTTACATATTCTTTTGGAGGAGCTGAGCCAGCACCCATATTTTTTTTCACATGCACACTGCTAGATGGTACTTTTATTTTCATACCTGGCATAATCAAATCGGGATTGCTAAGCTGCGTATTCGCCTTTTTTAACGTTTCAAGGTCTACTCCGTACTTTTTCGCAATTTTCCAAAGGGTATCCCCTTTTTGCACGATATGAATTTTCAAATTTTCCCCCTCCTGTATTACTTATCTATAAACAAAAATAATATAAAATGAAACTATCCTCTATGGTTTAACACTGTTGCTCTTACCATTTAGTCATACACAATATTGCACGAATATGAAAAATACAATGATTCCCTCAACACAATGTATGACTACGATTGGCTAATTATGTTTAATAAAAAAGCGACGGAAATCCGTCGCTTTTACACACGCTCTAACATACGATTTAGAGCAAGGACTGCTTCTTTTGTCACCTGTTTGTCTACCTGAATAACATTGATTTCCTCTCCTCTTTCTATCGTTTCTAACACCCATAATAAATGTGGTAAGTCAATGCGATTCATCGTTAAACAAGGACACATAAAAGGGTTTAGCGAAATGATTTCTTTATCTGGGTGCTGATGAATAATTCGATTGACTAAATTCATCTCTGTACCAATCGCCCATTTGCTCCCAGACGGTGCTTGTTCAATCATATCGATAATATATTTTGTCGATCCTGCATAATCAGAAGCTGCTACCACTTCATAACAACATTCTGGATGAACAATAATATTCATATCAGGATGGTTTTTCCGTACACTTTCAATGTTTTTGACAGTGAAATTTTGATGAACCGAACAATGCCCTTTCCATAAAATTACCTTTACATCTTCTATATCCCCATCGTACTCTAATGAATCTGTATGCGGATCCCAAACCGCCATTTTATCTAATGGAATCCCTAAGTCATACGCTGTATTTCTTCCTAAATGCTGGTCCGGTAAAAAGACAAGACGCTCTTTTTGCGTAAATGCCCAAGACACCATTTTTTTAGCATTAGAAGATGTTACTGTGGCACCGCCATTACGACCGCAAAATGCTTTAATAGCTGCTGTAGAATTGACATATGTCAATGGAATCATCGTACCTCCAAATAACTGCGTAAGTTCTTTCCAAGCTCGCTCTGTTTGTTCAATATCTGCCATATCTGCCATCGAACAGCCAGCACGCATATCTGGTAAGATAACGACTTGTTCATCTGTCGTTAACATATCTGCTGTTTCGGCCATAAAATGCACACCACAAAATACGATATATTTTGCCGCTTTATTGCTAGCCGCTACTTGTGCAAGTTGCAATGAATCTCCTGCAGCATCTGAGAATTGAACGACCTCATCCTTTTGATAATGATGCCCTGGAATAAATAACGTTTCCCCTAGTTTTTCTTTAATTTCACGAACACGCTCTTCCATCTGTTGTACTGACATTGTTTGATAACGCTCTGGTAACATCGTTTCGATTGGTTGAACCCTCTCTAAAATACTCATCAATAATCTCCCCCTCTAACCCTCTCGCCTTAAACCTCAATATTAAAGCTAATATCTAATGCTCCTGCAGAATGTGTTAATAATCCGAGTGAAATGTAATCCACCCCTGTTTTTCCATATTTTGATAAACTTTCAATTGTAATCCCACCTGATGCTTCTGTTACAATTGCACTTGGAACCATTTTAGAAAACTCACGCACTTCTTCTGGTGTACGGTTGTCGAACATAATAATGTCTGCTCCTGCAGCTACGGCTTCTCGGACTTGTTCTTCTGTCTCTGTCTCCACTTCAACCTTCACCATATGCCCAAGTTTTTCTTTTACAGATGTGACTGCGTTTGTAATAGACCCTGCAAAAGCAATGTGATTATCTTTAATCATGACACCATCGTATAACCCGAAGCGATGGTTATACCCTCCTCCGCAAACGACTGCGTGTTTATCAAACATGCGAAGCCCTGGCATTGTTTTTCTTGTATCACAAATACGTGTATGGTCACTTTCTAACGCCCGAACTGCTCTTTGTGTCATCGTTGCTATACCGCTCATTCTTTGAATGACATTTAAAATTACACGCTCTGCTGTTAATAGAGAGGTAATCGGGCCTTGTACAGTGGCTAAAATTTCTCCTTTTTCTACGAGATCTCCATCTTTTTTATGAAGCTCAATTTGAATACTTTCATCTAATAATCGAAAACCTTGTTCAATTACCGCTGTCCCTGCGAATATCCCTGTATCTTTTACAAGAAATGTTCCCTTTGCCTTTAAATTGTCAGGAAAAATGAGCTGAGATGTTACATCTCTTTCCCCAATGTCTTCTAGAAAAAAACTTTCTAATGCTTTTCTTACCTTTAACGCGTTCATAAGACCCCTCTTCCCCTCATTACACAAGCTGTAATTTTTTATTAGCAAGAATAATTTCTTTTGTTATTTTATTTTTGCTTGGATAATCACCACGATAATGACCACCTATGCTCTCTTTTCTTTGCAATGCCGCTTCTGTAATGAGCTGGCAAACTGTTAGCATATTCATAATTGTTATATCTTCATTTGTAAAAGCTCCATATTGCAGTTGAATGCTGTGCACACCATACTGTTCAAACCATTGCTTCGCACATAATAAGCTCGTTTCTGTTCGTACAATCCCTACGTATTTCATCATCTGTTCTTGTATCTCTTTTTTCGCTGGTAATTGAGGAATTGTAGATACTTCATGAATTCTTTCATAACCGTTTTCTTTTCCTTGTACTGGATGAGCTAAAATATGCGCTCCAATTCGTCTTCCGAACACAAGTCCCTCTAGCAACGAATTACTCGCTAAACGGTTTGCACCATGAACACCGTTACAAGCTACTTCACCAACGGCATATAATCGTGCAATTGATGTTTCTCCGTCACAATTCGTTTTCACACCACCCATATGAAAATGAGCACCAGGTACAACTGGTATTCTATTTTGTTTTACATCTATCCCATTCTTTTTGCATAATGCAGATACAGTAGGAAAACGCTCTTCAAAGTTTTGAATAGAAGAAATATCCAAGTATACACTTTCACCTGAAAGAAGCTGTTCATGAATCGCACGTGCCACTACGTCACGCGGTGCAAGGTCGTGCTGCGGATGTACGTCCAGCATAAAACGATGTCCTTTTTCATTTACCAGAACAGCCCCTTCACCCCGTACAGCTTCTGAAACAAGTCCGCAGCAACGACCACCTACATAGAGCATCGTTGGATGAAATTGAATAAACTCTAAATCAACCAACTCTCCACCAGCTCGGTACACGATTGCTAGTCCGTCACCTGTAATCGTCTCATCGTTAGACGTAAATGCATACACGCCTCCAATACCACCTGTAGCTAATACAGTGTGTTCAGCATAGTAACGATGTATATGTCCTTCACTATCACGGGTCAAAACACCCTTACATGTATCATTTTCTATTATTAAATCGAGCACCATTTCTTGCTCCACTACTGTAACGTAAGGAGCTACTTCCTGAATCAAATGCTCTAATAAGTTTTTTCCTGTTGCATCTCCCCCAGCGTGTAAAATACGTCGTTTTCGATGCGCGCCTTCTTTTCCAAGATGAGGCCCTTTTTCATCCCCATCAAATTTCATCCCATTTGCAATAAGCTTTCGAATCTCTTTCGGTCCTTCTTCAACTAAATATCGAGCAGCTTCCTCGTTGTTATAGTCACAACCAGCCGCTACCGTATCTTCATAATGATCATTCACATTGTCATAGGTAGCTACAGCTGCTGCAATTCCGCCCTGTGCTAAATGCGTATTGTTATTTCGCCCTGTTTTTTTTGTGATAATCATCACATTCTTTTCGTGACAAATCTCTTTCGCAACACTAAGTGCTGCAACACCACTTCCAATAATTAAGACATCTGCACTTGGCATGATCATTGCCTCCTACTTTACACTTTTCAACTGTCTTGACACCTATATTTACATAGATTTAAAATAATGACAAGAGTTTTTTAGAAAGTAATATTTTTACCAAGGAGTTTAACGAATTTTTCATACTACTTTAAAATAAAAACGAATGTAACTCTACTATAGAGAGGACTACACATTATGATATATCTTGACTATGCGGCTACAACACCAATGAGCAAAGGAGCGCTCGACACATATACGAAAGCAGCAGAGCAATACTTCGGTAATGAACAAAGCTTACACGACATCGGAGGAACAGCTTCATCTTTACTACAAGTTTGCAGGGCAGCATTTGCAGAAATGATTGGAGGCAAAGAACAAGGAGTATTTTTCACAAGCGGTGGTTCTGAATCTAATTATCTTGCAATCCAATCACTCTTAAATGCAAAAAGCGGCAAACATATTCTTACGACACCAATGGAACACGCATCCATTCGCAGCTACTTTCAGTCATTAACAAACCAAGGTTATACAATTACAGAAATTCCTGTAGATTCATACGGGCTTATTAATCTTGAAGCTTTAGAAGCAGCGATTACAGACGATACAGTTTTGGCAAGTATTCAACACGGTAACTCTGAAATTGGTACCGTTCAGCCTATCTCAAAAATTGGAGCCCTACTAAAAAAACACCATATTTTATTTCATACAGATTGTGTACAAACGTTTGGTAAACTCCCAGTTGATGTTACAGCGATGCATATTGATAGCCTTTCTGTTTCTGCACATAAAATATATGGACCAAAAGGTGTAGGTGCTTGCTATATAAACCCACAAGTTCGTTGGGGACAAGTCTTCCCAGGGACCTCTCATGAAAAAGGATTTCGTCCTGGTACAGTTAATGTGCCTGGCATTGCTTCCTTTCTAACAGCGGCAGAACATATATTAGATGACCGAGAAGAAGAAGGAACTCGTTTTGAACAATTACGATCTTATTTTACGGAACAATTACAAGCAATTCCTCTTGAAATTCAAGTAGAAGGTCATTCTACTTCTTGTTTACCTCATATTATTGGGGTTACAATAAAGGGAATAGAAGGTCAGTACACAATGTTACAATGTAATCGCCATGGCATCGCTATTTCAACAGGTAGCGCATGTCAAGTCGGCAAACAAGAACCTTCAAAAACAATGCTTGCAATTGGAAAAACGTATGAAGAGGCAAAACAATACGTCCGCTTTTCATTTGGACGTCATACAACAAAAGAACATATCGATGCAACCATTCATGCACTACACACAATTGGAAATCAATTTTATAGAGGTGTTAAATTATAATGAAACAAAATGATCGAAAAAAAATTTTAGGAGAAGAAAGAAGACAGCTCATCCTGCAGTGGCTCCTTGCAGCTAACGAACCGTTATCTGGAAGTGAGTTATCCAAGAAAACAAATGTCAGCAGACAAGTCATTGTGCAAGATATTTCCTTACTAAAAGCACGAAATGAACCAATTATTGCAACTGCACAAGGGTATTTATATTTAAAACCACAAGCAAAACAACAAGCTTTTGAACGTGTTATCGTCTGTCAACATAAACCAAATGAAGTCCGCCAGGAACTAACAATGCTTGTCGATCATGGTGTTACGATTAAAGATGTGAAAGTAGAACATCCTGTATACGGTGACTTAACAGCTTCTATTATGGTCAGCAACCGCTTTGATGTTGAACAATATTTACAAAAGATCGAAGAAACAAAGGCATCCTATCTATCTCAATTAACAGATGGGATCCACTTACATACAATTGAAGCAGATTCCACTGAAAAATTAAACGCTGCCTGCGAAGCGCTGGATCGCGCCGGATTTCTTGTTTATTAACATTTACACCAATCGTACATGAATAGATGAAAAAACACAGAGAACGATATTACTCTCTGTGCTTTTTCATATGAAGTGATATAATATTGAAATCAATTATAAAGGGGGATAACATATGGGGATCGAACTCATTCACTTTAGTACCGGCAAACCGAAGCAAATGCAATATGGAGAAAATAAAGAAATGACAACGGGCATCTGTAAAGTCCTTACAGAAGAGGCTTTTTTATCAAAAGATGGCTTTCGCGGAGATGGTGTAGCTGACCTCAGATTCCACGGTGGACCTGATCGCGCTGTTTGTGTCTACCCACATGAACATTACGCACTATGGGAACAAGAATTCCAAACAGCGCTCCCACCCTCTACATTTGGCGAAAATATTACTGTTACAAATATGTTAGAACGTGATGTTTTCATCGGTGATACATATCAATTAGGTGAAGCAATTATCCAAGTCACACAAGGTAGAGTGCCATGTAGTACCATTTCCAAACGTCTCGGTATCCCTGGAATCTTACCTCGCATTGTAGAAACGGGTTATACTGGCTATTTATGTCGTGTTCTTCAAGAAGGTGTTGTTCGGAAAGACTCACCGATTCAACTACTAGAGCGCCATCCAAGTCAAGTTTCTATTCTATTTTCTAACGAAGTATATTTTCATAGACGGAAAGATAAAGAGGCGATGGAGAAAATCCTTGGCGTTTCAGAGCTGGCAGAAGTTTGGCGTGAGCAATTAACAGATCGTTTAGCGAAATTGAAATAACATAAAAAATCCCACCTTATCATCTGGTGGGACTTATTTATGTCTACAACCAATACGAAGAATAACTCCCTAGCACCGTAACAGAAAAACCAAGCGCCTCAAGCTCCATCGTCACGCCTGGCAATAATACATCATCATACTCCTTATCAACATCGATTAAGAAAAAGTAATTTCCAAGGCCCGTTTTCATCGGACGAGATTCAATTTTTGATAAATTTAATTTTCTCCATGCGAAAGCTGATAACACTTGATAAAGTGCCCCCGCATAATCAGCAGGTAACGTTATCATAAGTGTCGTTTTCTCTCCGCGGTTCTCACCATTTTTCGGCAATAACGCTTGCTTCTTTTTATGTAACACTAGGAAACGCGTATGATTGTTTTTATGCGTATGAATATCACGCTGCACAATTGCTAACCCATACTTTTCCGCTGCCGCTTCATTTGCAATTGCTGCGATCCTTTCTTCTGGATGTTCTTTCACATACTGCGCTGCCGCACTTGTCGATGTCATATCACGGACTGTTACACCTTTTAATTCTTCATTTAAAAATTTATGGCACTGCGCAATCGCATGCGGATGAGAATGTACAGCGTATACTTCTTTCCACATTTCTTCATATTGTGGATGCACAAGCAAATGTTGCTGAATAGGTACTGTAATTTCTCCTACAATACAGAGCGGCTGCTCATGTACAAGATAATCGACAGTAATATTTACTGACCCTTCTATTGCATTTTCTAGTGGTACAACCGCAAAATCTACATTTCCATTTGCCGCAGCATCCATACAATCAGGAATCGTTCGATACGGTACATGCTCTGCTTCCGGAAAAAAACGACTCACCGCCATATTTGTAAATGTTGCTTCTGGTCCTAAATAGCCAACTCGAATCATCATCTTTCCCCTCTTTTTCGTTTTCTTACTGTTATACCATAAATATTTATATTCCTCTATATAAATTTCGAATATTTAAAAAAGACTAGCATTTGCTAGTCTAAATGTTTCCTATATTCTCTTTGAGCGAAGAAGAAATAAACGATACATGCCGCAATGTAAAACAGAATAAATAAGCCTACTTTTCTTAAGGATCCGCCCATAAAGACAGTATTATGAAACGTATATAACGCAACTGCACTGTGCATACTCCCTACTATAATTGGCGCAAAAAATAGCATACATAATTGCCAACGAGAAATTTTCCACACTTCTTCTTTCGTCATTCCAAGTTTAGAGAGCGCCCCATACTGTTTACGATCCGATGCAATATTATGAAACCATTTAAAATATACGATACTACATGAAGTAAGGAAGAATAATATACTAATGAACGAGCCTACAAATAGAGTAATATCGCCGAACTCTTTCATATTCACATATAACTCCATATTATTTCGAAATGTATCATTTGTATCTTGTTTCATATGTTTCCGTAAATCTGCATTTAATTCCTTTGAACTTTCAATATTTGATAATATATAACCTCTATATATCATTTTTTCAGAATCCGGAACCTTATTTGCAATACTAGCAAAATCTTCATCATTCATGACGAAAAACAGACCATTAATATGCGAAGGGTGATAGTTAAATTGTACCCCTTCTTTCTGACCGTTAAATGCGAATTGATACGTTTGATTCATTACTTGTAATTGAATATCTTTTTGATTATATACATTCGGATGATTGCGTTTATTATAATAAACAAGTGTCACTGTTCCTTTTTTAGGATGATACGTTTTCTGTTTTTGTTTTCTCGCCTCTTGATTGTATTCACTTTCCTTTATAAGCGGTGCAACTTCTGTTTCTCCTTTATTGGACTGAAAAGATGCATACACTCCAACAAAACTCATATATTGAAAATCATCATACCCATATTGATGCAATAATTTTTCAACCGCACCTTCCTCAAAGACTTCATGAGAAGAAGTACCTTTTTCTAGATAAGAAAATGAGTGTACTCCTCCATCTCGCCACATATCTTGCATCCCTGAAAAATATAAGAACACCGTACCTGTTGCCGTAACTACAAACGTCGTTGCCATGGACAATATAAAGAAAAATCGACCATTTTCCTTCATTCGATGTGACAATTGATTCACTATAAATAAATACGGATATGTATACATAATCTTTTTATTTCGTTTTATCATTTCTAACAATTGGCTAATACCGTGTGTAAAAGAAAAATACGTTCCAAAAAAGATAAGTATAGATATAGGAAAAAAGTATAACGCTATCGTTGCCATCGTCACTTGTAGCGCTAACGCATATCCCGTTCCTAAACAAGCAAAACCGAATAAACAAAGCCACCTTGAAGTTTTCTTCTCTTTTTTATCTGTTCGAAATTCTTTCAATAACCGAATGATTTTTATATTCCATATACGTAAAGCACTTATAAAAGATAACAGAATAAAAACGACCATATATGTAACAAACGTTACACCAATCGCTCTCACGTCAAATATGACAGGGAGTTCTTTCGGAAGGCGAAGTAACATACTAAATACCATAAAAAAGAGTTTCAAAAAGATCATACCAAGCCCAATACCGAAAATATTAGCAAAAATTCCAATTAATATTTGCTCGGTCATAATCACTCCTATTACGTTAGACTTCGTCGCTCCCATTAACATATATAATCCTAATTCTTTCTTACGTGCTTCTATAAAAATAGAAGTAGAATACAAAATAAATATAACGAAAAAAGAAATAATTATAACATTACATATGATAAGTCCCCAGCGTACGTTTTGATACCACATCGTTTCTTGCATGTATGGATGTACAATGACAGACATATATGCATAAGAAGCAAATATCGCAAAACAACTGCTTAAGAAAAACACTTTATAATTACGCCAATTCCCCTTTATATTTTGCATCGCTAGTTGCCGAATATTCATCTATCGCCCTCCTGTAACATACTACATACGTAAAAAGCTAGAGGTTTCCCTAGCTTTTCACGTGTTTTAAATATCCTCTTTGCGCGATCATAAAGTAAATCGCAGAAGCTAAAATGTATGCTCCAATTACAATCGTACCTGATTTCCATAGATCTAAATAAAGCATTTTCCCTAATGTATGAAGAGCAAATCCGCTATGAATAGCACCAATGAGAATTGGGATAAAGAATATAACTCCCATTTGACGAATTGCAATTTTACGAATTTCTTTATCTGTCATACCAATTCGCTTTAATGATTTAAATTGAATACGATCTTGTTCTTTATCGTTAAACCATTTAAAGTATGTCATGCTACAAGCAAAGAAGAAGAAGAGTACTGCTACAAAGAAACCGATGAACATTGTAATTGCCCCTTGTTCCTTCATCGCTTTATACGCAAGAACAGAATTATGGAAATTCTCTTGTTGTTCTGGTGCAATTTCTTTTTTCAAGTCTACTACAAGATCCTCTGTTCCTTTCCAATCTCCAATATAATAGCCGTAATATTTCGTCTTTTCTTCATCTGATACGAGCTGTGCATATTTCACAAAGTCTTGGTCATTCACAATGAGATAGCCTTCATCATTAAAAACAGATTGCGAAATTGGATCCTTTAGCTTAATAGACTGTTTTTGTCCGTTCAGCGTAAACTCAAATGGCTTCGTACTATCTATCTTCACAAAGTCATTCATCATATCAATTAAAACCATCGTTGCGCTTCCTGGTGCATTATGAACTTCCTCTTTCTTTTGCTTACGTGCTTCTTCATTATATTCTTTTTCTGAAATAATACTTAAAGGCATCTCATGCTCACCATTAAACATCGCCAATTTTTGTTTTCCAGGAAGTTTTACATATGTTACTTTTCTCGCGTCTTCAAACCCGTGTTTTTTCAATAACTCTTGCATTTTCTCGTCACTAATGACATTATGCGTATTTACGCCCTTTTCCTCATATGAAATCGCATGAGGGGTACTAGCCACTGTTTTATAACTCATATCTTGAAAGAATACATAAAGCGTACCGATTGCGGAAGAAACAACAGCTGTAATAATTGAAATAACAAAGAGAAAGCGAGCATTGTCTTTCATTTTATAGATGAGATTACTAAGTACAAACATATTTGGATAAGTATAAAAAGATTTTTTTCGTTTTTGTAACGCCTTTAATACGACAGTGCTACCTTGCGTGAATAATAGATACGTCCCTGCAATTGTGAGTCCCACAATTGGTAAGAAATACATCAAAAAATTCATCAATGTAACTTGGAAACAAAGCACATACGCTACAATAATGCATAATACGCCGATGATACATAACCATGTAAATGCAAAAGGCTCTACTTTTTGTTTTCTCGCTTCTCTTAACAAATCAATAATTTGCAAGCGTCCCACTGTCCAAACACCAAACAATGATAAGATAAAAAAGAGAATGAAGTATATACTAGCTGTAATCAAAACTGCTTTTCCATTCCAAACGAGTGGAAGGGTTTTATCTATACCTAGCAATACACTTAAAGCTTGAAAAAACAACTTTGAACAAAGCATACCAAGAGCGATCCCTACTACAATTGCGATTACACCTAAAATCATTTGCTCTAGTATAATCATACGGCCAAGCTGTACTTTTGTCCCACCTATTAATGTTAATAAACCAAACTCTTTCTTTCTTGCTCGTAAAAACGTTGAGTTAGCATATAGAATAAAGAGTGCTGAGAAGATGACAACAATATAGTTCATAGATTCTAATCCTTTTGTAATCATCACCTTCATGCTAATGTTCCCGCTTACTACATCTGGATGATAGATAAAAGAAGCATACATAAAAAATACTAAAATCGATAAACAACTACTAATAAGAAATGCTTTATAATTACGCCAATTTCCTTTTACATTATTAAGCGCGAGCTGGCGAAAGTTCATGATATTCCCCTCCTAGCATCGCAAGTACATCTAAAATTTCTTGGAAAAAGGCTTGCTTTGTTTTTCCTTTATGAATTTCTGAGAAAATTTCTCCATCGCGTATAAAGAGAATTCGTTCGCAATAACTCGCTGCTACTGGATCATGCGTTACCATTGCAATCGTTACTTTTTTCTGTTCATGTAAATCTTGCAGAGCACCCATTAACGATTTTGCAGACTTAGAATCTAAGTTCCCCGTCGGTTCGTCTGCTAAAATTAATGTTGGTTCATGAATAATTGCTCGTGCAGCTGCTGCACGTTGTTGCTGTCCACCTGATACTTCATATACTTTTTTGTTTAAGATTTCTTCAATATTTAAGAACTTTGCAATCTCAAGTACCTTCGTATCAATTTCTTTTACAGAACGTTTTGCCATTACAAGCGGCAAAATAATATTTTCTTTAATGGATAACGTATCAAGCAAATTAAAGTCTTGAAAGATAAATCCTAAGTGCGTACGACGAAATTCCGCTAGTTTTTTAGCACGCATTTGGCTAATCTCCTCGTCATTTACGTAAACATGACCTGATGTTTGTTTATCAATTGTTGCTAACAAATTCAGAAGCGTTGTTTTCCCGCTTCCTGAAGGCCCCATAATTCCAACAAATTCGCCTTCCTCAATTTTAAAATTTATATCATGTAAAGCGGTCGTTGCCACTGAACCTTTTGATTGGTACACCTTCGTTAACCCTTTTACTTCAAGAACACTCATTTCTAATCCCCCTATGTGTTTTCTTCTTACATTTACTATAAAAAAAATGAGAAAAAGAAACGAGTGATTTCTCTTACAAAACCATTTGTTATCTTACAATTTTGTCATTTTTCTCATCAATGTATGATATTCTTCATCTTTTGCAAATTGGAACGTGAATGTCGTTCCTTCTCCTACAACTGATTGGGCATACATTCCATGATGTAAATTATCGCAAATTTCCTTCGTAATATATAAACCCATCCCAGTCGCTTCCCTCGTTTTACGGCCGTTTATTCCCGTAAAGAACGGATCAAATATACGCTTGACATCTTGCTCTGGAATACCAACTCCATTGTCCTTAATATGTAGCAACACCTTTTTGTCTTTCTCTTCAATTTGAAATTGAATTTCTTTTTTCTCTGCTTCTGAAATTTTTGTATACTTAATTGCATTTACAACAATTTGACCTATAGCAATACTTAGCCATTTTTTATCAGATGCAACCATACAAGTATCTTCTTCAAACATCACTTTCGGAAACACTGACGATTGAATGAAAGATTTTCGATTTTCATTAATAATACCTCGAATAATCTCTATAACATTTACTACTTCTACTTTATAATCCTTTGCAAATTGCTCTAATCTTGCCATATGTAATGCTAAATCTAAACCATTTAGTATGCGGTTGTTTTCTTCGCGAATACTTTCAACTGTTACTCTCGCTTCACGATGCTCTTTACCAAACTTCTGCAACAATAATTCAATAACAGATACTGGTGTTTTCATTTGGTGAATCCATTGGTTCATAAATATCATTTGCTGTTGCTCTCTCGCATGCTGTTTATGAACTTCATTCATATATTGCTGTCTTAGCAAAGTGAAAGCCTCAACGACCATCTCTTGCTCTGGTGTATAAGATTCATCAATAAGTAAAGAATCATGTAATGTATTTCCACCAGCAACATATTTTTCGATTCTATTTAAAAATACACTTCGTTTTCGGTAATCATAAATGAGGTATACAGTAAACACAACTGTCCCTAATAAAAGCCCGTATAACCACGCACTCCAATCAATTGATCTTTTTTCTAAGATACTTTGCAACTGCAATACGAGTCCAAATAAACAAAGGCTTACAATATAAGATAAAATTAAAGAAAAGCGGTCTATAAGGTACGTTTTAACCTTCATGCCCTTCGCCCCACTCTGTCAGGAGCGCGTAACCGTATCCACGTTTCGTTACAATTGCATTTTTTATGCCTAACTCCTCTAATTTCTTCCTTACGCGCTTTACATTTACGGTTAATGTATTATCATCAACAAAAGCTACTTCATCCCATAGAGCTTCTAACAGCTCTTCACGCGTTACATATTGGTTTGCCTGTTTCATTAAACACTCTAATAAGTAAAACTCATTTTTTGTCAGTTCTGTTTGTTGCCCCTGCCACTCAACAATATGCTGGGACGGAAATAACAACAGTCCATTTACACCTAAACAATCACTCTCTGCCGCAGAAGCATACTCACCATACCCACGGCGAAGTGCGCTTTTCACCTTTGCCATTACGATATCTAAATGGAATGGCTTCGTAATGTAATCATCTCCGCCATTTTCAATCGCCATTACTTGATCCATTTCTCCTGTTCTTGCAGAAACAAAAATAATGGGCGCATTCGATACAGTACGAATTTGACGACACCAATAGAAACCATCAAAATACGGTAAATTAATATCCAGTAGCACGAGATGAGGATTTACTTTTACAAACTCATCTTTTATATGACGTAAATCGCTCGCTCTAAATGCTTGATAGCCGTACCTTTCTAAATGCTCTTCTAATATTCCCGCAATTTTCTCATCATCTTCTACAATTAATATTTTATACATGTTCTTTTTCTCCCCATGAAAAAATTCTTTTAAAATTACTCCTTTTTTCCATTATAAATTGAAAATTAAATTAGTGGGGATTTTTTCCTATATCAATCTAACTATTGCGATATAAAAAAAGACTGCCGTATTTTGGCAGTCTTAATCGATAAATTCAAACTCATATTCAAGAATTTTTACAATATCCCCGTCTTTTGCACCGCGTGCACGAAGGGCTTCATCAATACCCATACCACGCATTTGACGAGCGAAACGACGTACAGATTCATCACGCGAGAAGTCTGTCATCTTGAATGTTTTCTCAATGTCATAACCAGAGATAACAAACGTACCGTCGCTTTCACGTGTAATTTCAAATTTAACACCTTCAGTTTCAAATTTGTACATTACACTTGCTTCAGATTCGTCTACAACATCATGTACTGGGAATTCTGGTGTTGTTTCCACTAAGTTTGCTACTTCAAATAATAGATCACGAACACCTTGTTTTGTTACTGCAGAGATTGGGAAGATTGGAACTTCGTCTCCTACTTTCTCTTTAAACGCTTGTAAGTTTTCTTCTGCATCTGGCATATCCATTTTGTTTGCAACAACAACTTGTGGACGTTCTGTTAAACGCAGATTGTACTCTTTTAATTCAGCATTGATTGTCACATAATCCTCATATGGATCACGGCCTTCTAAACCAGACATATCAATTACATGCACGATAACACGTGTACGTTCGATATGACGTAAGAATTGGTGTCCAAGTCCAACGCCGGCATGTGCTCCTTCAATTAATCCAGGAAGGTCAGCCATAACGAAGCTACGGTTATCACCTGTTTCAACAACACCTAGGTTCGGAACGATTGTTGTAAAGTGATATTCTGCAATTTTCGGACGTGCTGATGATACAACAGATAATAATGTTGATTTACCTACGCTTGGGAATCCAACAAGTCCAACATCCGCTAATACTTTTAGTTCTAAGATTACATCACGTTCTTGACCTGGTTCCCCATTCTCAGCAATTTCTGGTGCTGGGTTCGTCGGTGTTGCAAAACGTGAGTTACCACGACCACCACGACCACCTCTTGCGATAACTGCTGATTGCTCATGCGTTACTAAATCAGCAAGAATTTGACCAGTTTTTTCATCTTTTACAACTGTTCCTGGTGGAACCTTTACGATTAAATCGTCAGCTTTACGACCATGCTGCCCTTTACTCATTCCGTGCTGACCACGATCAGCTTTGAAATGACGTTGGTAGCGGAAGTCCATTAATGTACGTAAGCCTTCGTCAACAACGAAAACAACATCTGCACCTTTACCACCATCGCCACCTGCTGGGCCACCTTTTGGAACATACTTCTCACGACGGTACGCAACCATTCCGTTTCCACCGTCGCCACCTTTTACATATATCTTGACCTGATCTACAAACATTATTTCACCACACTTTTTTCAATTGGTTGTAATATAACCGAGACTTC
Organism: Bacillus pfraonensis; assembly: GCF_050768835.1. Taxonomy (NCBI): domain Bacteria; kingdom Bacillati; phylum Bacillota; class Bacilli; order Caryophanales; family Bacillaceae; genus Bacillus; species Bacillus pfraonensis. The sequence continues at coordinate 16,742 of NZ_JAHCDO010000028.1, forward strand.
GTTATCTCGCATTGTATAAGAAATGGAATACCATTTATTGTTTTGGTTTGTAAGCCACGTTTGCAGTTCTTCTACATTTGTTAGCTTGCCACGAAAATCAAAAAAGAAACGAGCATTCTCCGCGTTACATTCAATTGTGATACAAACATAATTTTCAACATAAACGTCTAAACTATGCTGAAGTATTGAGAAAAATTGACTCGTCCATGTATATACAGTCTCATCAACATGAGATAAGTTATGTAGTTCTCCTAATACTTCGTACTCCAATAAGCACGGTTGCTGTTTCCAATTATATGTTAAAATCCATTCTGAAAATAGAGGCATTGATAGCTCCATCAAATAGGATTCTTGTCTCGCTTCTTGGACAAAACGCTCGATGAGCCCATGAATCTCTTCCACTCTTCCAAGTGAAAGGTTTCCTTTAATCATCTGCATACGATTCAGCCAATCATGTCTTGAATGGCGCAATGCATCTATAATTGTCCATTTTTTATTCATCCAGATACTCCTTAATATAGAAAAACTCTAACCTGCACTCAGGTTAGAGTTTTCCGTGAGTTTCTTATGCTTCTTGAGCAACAGGATATACGCTCACTTGTTTGCGGTCACGGCCAAGACGCTCGAAGCGTACTACGCCGTCAACTTTCGCGTATAAAGTGTCATCGCCACCACGACCAACGTTAACACCTGGATAAATTTTTGTACCGCGTTGACGGTAAAGAATTGAACCACCTGAAACCATTTGACCATCTGCGCGTTTAGCACCAAGACGTTTTGACTGAGAGTCACGACCGTTCTTTGTACTACCTACACCTTTCTTAGATGCGAAAAACTGAAGATCTAATCTTAACATACGTTACACCTCCTGCACTTTTTCTATTAAACGGATATACTTTCCGTAATCAAGTTCAATCGTCTTAAGCGAAACAACTAATCCTTCTAAAAGTGTTTGTGCTTTTTCCATCGCATGAGCGTCTAAATCATTAGGCAATTCATACGTTAAGAATCCGCCGTCACTTCCGAGTTCAATAGTTGCCTGCACATTACAAAGTACTTCCACTGCATTTATAGAACCAAACACAACCGCAGTTGTTCCAGCACAAACAAGATCTTGTCCATGCGGCGCATAATCGGCATGTCCAGTCATTTTAAATGATTGGATACTTCCTAACTTCGTGCGACTTATCGTAATTTTAATCATCTTAACCAGAATTAAGCGTTGATTGCTTCAATCACTAGCTTAGTGTAAGGTTGACGATGACCTTGCTTTTTACGATTGTTCTTTTTCGCTTTGTATTTGAAAACGATGATTTTCTTAGCGCGACCTTGTTTTTCAACTTTCGCAGTAACTGTTGCACCTTCTACAACTGGGCTACCAACTTTCACGTTTTCGCCACCAACGAAAAGAACTTTGTCAAAAGTAACAGTTTCACCAGCTTCAGCATCTAATTTTTCAATGTAGATTTCTTGACCAGCTTCAACTTTGATTTGTTTTCCACCTGTTTCGATAATTGCGTACATACTTGCACCTCCTCATAATTACTAAGACTCGCCAAAACGAGGTAGACATAGCATGTCTTTTAGGAACCTGTCTTGTGCGGTTGTAGCATATAGCAGTTTAGGTGCTATAAACTATAACATAGAGATGTTATCATGAAACATAGACCATTGTCAATAAATGTTCTGCTAACTATTTTTTCCGATTCATGATTTCTTTCTTCGTTCCAAATCGAATAATCGCATACTTCTCAGTTTCTTCATCTGTGAAATAAATTTGAAGTAGTATATTTTTCTGCAATTCTTTTTGTAAAAATATTTTTTGCACTTCTTTGGGCGCTGCAATTAACACCGCTTCATCTTCTGCATGATTGTACGTAATAAGCTCTCTTTCTAGCTCATATGCAATCGTTTCATTTGAAATGACATATCCTGTCGTTTTGCAATGTAAACAATCTTCTAGTAATACGTCACGTAATGAATGTTTCTTACGCTTACGTGTCATTTCTAAAATACCGAGCTCTGTAAATCCGAGAACACGTGTATATGTACGATCTTTTTGTAAAGAAGAAACGAGTTTCTCTCTTACCTTCTCTTTATCTTCTTGTTTTTTCATATTAATGAAGTCAATTAAAATCATACCACCAATATCACGTAATCTTAATTGACGAGCAATTTCTTCCGCAGCTATTTCATTTGTTCGTAATACTGTATCTTGCAAGTTCTGTTTCCCAGTAAATTTACCGGTATTCACATCAATTACAGTCATTGTCTCCATTTGTTCTATGATTAAGTAAGAGCCGTTTGGAAGCCACACTATTTTTTGCAGTGCTTTTTCAATTTCACGCTCAACACCATAATGACCAAACATAGAAGTTTTTTCATTATAAAGCATAACTTTTTCTTTTCCTACTTTATCTTCTACTTCATTTAAAATACTGTGCGAGTCTATTATTACTTTTGAAATGGATTCAACTGGGTTTTCTTGAAACACACGATCTAAAAACGTCTCAGGACGATGAAGCAATAGAGGAGCCTTCCCTTTTCCCTCTTTTCTTTTTAACTCTTCAAACATCTCCTGAAAATGTTTCATTTCACTCTGAACTTTATCCACGGAACCTTTTTCACATGCTGAGCGAAAAATAAAACCTCCAGTTCCCCCTACTTGAATTTCCATTAATTGTTGTCGTTTCTTATAATTTTTTATTTTCCGGGAAACAGCACGCATCTCATCATACGGCATATAAACGACATATTTCCCGGTAAATTCTATATTAGCTGTTAGCTTTGGACCTTTTGTATCAATTGCTTCTTTCACAACTTGTACGAGCAGCGCTTGCCCTTCATGTATTCGATATGATGATGGAACATCGTCGTAGGAAAGATATGCATGTTTTTCTAAACCTATATTTACAAAAGCTGCATTCATCCCCGCAATTGTACGTACTACGCGTCCTAAGTAAATATGTCCGACAATTTCTTGTTCTTCGTTTCTTTTCCATAGTAGTTCGACAATCTCTTGTTCTTCTTCGACGGCAACTCTCTTTTCCGAACCAGTATAGTTGATGTATAACGTCTTCAAAATACTTTCCTCACTTTTTTATTTTCTTTTCCTCTTACAATATAAAAGGTTAGTGTCATCGTCAACACTAACCGATTAATTCTGCTACAGATGAAGTTGTTCGTTTTTCAGTAAAATATGCATAAAGCAATTCATTTTCATCTAATGTATAGTGCTCTTTATATTGGCCCTGAACGATAATCGAGTGTTTATACCCTCTCCGAAACTTTGTAAAAATCGTATACAACCGGTCGTCCGTTCGCACCTCGATTGGAGCAATTTTTTCAATATCTCGCTTGTTTCCATAATAACGTTCTAGTAAAAAACGCATAAATGCATAGCGCCGTTGCTTCCATTCTTGATATAAAGAAATAGCTAAAAACAGAAGAAGCGCCCACATCATAATATTATTACTATTCCAAAAGAGTTGCCATCCTAATATCGCACTAAAAAAAACACATGATATTTTCATCATCTTCTCATGCGCCTGTAAATAAGGGAATTGATGTGATAAAACATTAAACAATACTTTCCCACCATCTAGTGGCCAGATTGGTAATAAATTAAACCCTAGAATAATTAAATTGTTCCATACAAAAAAATGATACAGTTCCTCACTAACCCACCCTGTCCTAACCAAGACATACGCTACCCCAATCATCCATACATGTTGAATAGGTCCCGCTATTACAACGACTAATTCTTCCTTTAACGGCTTATTCCCATGCTCCTCAAGCTCCGCCACACCGCCAAACGGCAAAAGTTTTATTTCCTTAATTCTCCATTTATAATAAGCTGCTGCGAAGGCGTGCCCAAGTTCATGAATCAAAACGATACAAAATAAAAGTAGTATTTCTTTAAAACGCGCTGTAAAAATCCCAATCGCTATAATTCCCCAAAACAGTGGGTGCACTGTAATTTTTGACAATACTTCACTATATTTATTCAAATGAAATCACCTGAATCGGATCGATAAATTTTTCATTCTTTTTGATTGCAAAATAGAACTTACCATTCTTGTTATCTGCACTGCTCCCAACTGTTCCAATCTTTTGTTTCTTTTCAACATAATCATATAATTTTACAGATGTCTCACCTAAATTTCCATACCAAGATTCCGTACCATCTGCATGTTGGATCTCAACTATATTTCCATATTCCTCTTTCTTACCAGCGAAAATGACAACTCCTTCATTTACAGATTCAACAGCTGTATTCGCAGCTGTTTGTACAAATACCCCCTGACCATCTTTTTGAAAACTTTGCATGACTTTCCCTAAAGCTGGAACTGCATAATCTTTTTGCTGCGCTGATTGTTTCTTTTCATTTGCAGGTAGAAAGGCAAGCGGTTTTCCAAATTGATCTTCGTACCATTTAGATACAGTAGCAAACTGAAATTCTTCTTGCATAATTTGTTTTACAACCGTTTTTGCTCCATCAAAAGAAGCCGGTGCATTTTTAAATAAAATAGCTACCGAGAGAACGAGAATTGCTGCTAATAAAAATTTAAATAAAAATACTTCTTTTCGAAAAAGAGGATGCACCTCTTTTTCACCTTCTTCAATGAACATCGTTTCTCCATCAAAGTTACCTTCTGAAAAATACTGTTCTTCCTCGAGCCTCTCTTGTTCTTCTTTTCTCTTTGCAATCCGCTTTTTAATCTCTTCTACACGTCTATTCTTCATCTTGTCCCCTTCCTTTTTCCACCTCTTCTTGCAAGAGGCAAGTAAAGTAAAACTTCCAGTAAATAAAAGTTCTCTATTTACCAAAATACAGTTTGTACATATGTATGAACTCTGAAGAGAAGATATTCATGAGAAGAAAAAAGAAAGCACCTCGCATACATGCGAAGTGCTTTTAACGAATTCCAAAGAAATTCTTTACTTTTGTAAAAACAGATACTTTTTCTTGTTCAAAGGCTTGTAAAGGTACAGATTCGCCTAACAAACGTCTTGCAATATTCCGATAAGCTAATGATGCTTTTCCATTTGGCTGCAACGCTACAGGTTCTCCTGTATTTGTGGCACGAATGACCTCATCATCGTCTTCGACAACTCCAAGTAAATCAATCGAAAGCGTACGTACAATCTCATCTACATCTAACATATCTTGCTCATGCAACATGTGGCTACGCACACGGTTAATAACAAGTTTTGGTGGTTCGATATCTTCTTTTTCTAAAAGCCCGATAATACGGTCTGCATCACGCATAGAAGATACTTCAGGTGTCGTTACAACAATTGCTTTATCTGCACCTGCCACCGCATTTTTGAATCCCTGCTCAATACCGGCAGGGCAATCAATTAATATGTAATCATAATCTTGACGTAATACCTGTATTAATTCATCCATTTGTTCAGGTGTTACCGCTGATTTATCACTCGTTTGTGCTGCAGGTAATAAATAAAGCTCATCAAAGCGCTTATCTTTAATCAGAGCCTGAGATAAACGACAACGACCTTCGACGACATCAACAAGATCAAATACAATACGGTTTTCTAGCCCCATTACTACGTCTAAATTTCTTAGACCAATATCCGTGTCGATTAAACAAACCTTTTTCCCGGATAATGCTAGGGCTGTACCAATGTTTGCAGACGTTGTAGTTTTGCCTACTCCGCCTTTTCCAGATGTAATTACTATTGCCTCTCCCACAGCTATACAATTCCCCTTTCTAACTTTGTTAAATTAGGTCTAAGATGAGTGAGAAGTTGCAGGCGATCGACAACAATGTGATTGTTCTCATTAATATACGCACATTCTGCCGTCTCTGCTCCGTCTTCTTTCTCTTCCGGAGCCCGCATTGTCAAATCACTAATTCGAAGTTGCATCGGATTCATAACAGATGCCGCGATTACAGCATCTGTATCCCCATAATATCCTGCATGTGCAATACCTCGTAATGATCCAATGACAAAAATATTTCCCCCAGCGATAACCGTTCCGCCTGGATTAACATCTCCAATTAATAATAGATTTCCTTTTACTTGCAATACTTGACCTGAGCGAACAATTTTGGAAACAGGGACAATTTCTGTTTCTTCTTTCCACGCTATTGCTTCAGCTTTCGTGATAACATCACTCTCAATTGAATCGACAACAAGATTTTTTTTATTGCGAATCAAAGTACGAATTTCTTCTTGCTGTACATCTGTCAAATAGCGATTGCCAACTTTAACATGTACTTCGATTAATGAACGTCCATCACCATCATAATAGTGAGTAGAAAGTTTTTCATCCAGTTCTTTCAGTAATTCAGAAAATGAACAGCAATCATCTAAATGTAATGTCAGTCCATCTTTTGTCCCTTTTATCGTTACATTCTGTTGCTTTTTTTCTTCCACTAAAGTTCACCCCAACGATTCAATTCGACATAAAATCAGAAAATCCTTTTTTCTTTTTCTTCCATCGCTTTTGAAAGACGCACAAGATATCGTCTCAGTGGGAAACAAACTAGCAATAAGAAAATTCCATTTAACAATAAAGTAGCAAGGAGACGATCTGAGAAAAAGATATGCGCTGGTATATGAATACGTCCTAGCAACGTTAAAAATCCATATACATAATATTCTAATGCCGCAATACCCGCTAATACAATAAAAGAAACAATGAATAAATTCAATTGCAATACTCTCATTGCACTATACACAAGATACGCTAAAATCGGATAAGCAAATATATACACACCAACAAGTTCTGTATATACAGTATCAAATAAAAAACCAAATAATAGTCCGTAATAAATACCTTGCAAAGGACTAAAATAAACGGTAATAAAACATAGTACAATCATAAAGAAATGCGGAGCTGCAATACTATCTTTCCAAAACAATTCCGTTGGAACTACAGTAGAAAACATATTTTCGAATAAAAACACAAAAAGAAGCAGCAGAGGAAGAATTGCTCTTTTCAAAATAGCCATATCCTCTCCCCCTTACTGTTCTAACGCTGCTGAGGGCATAACTCTTTTTGTAACCATAACATGGTCTACATCATTTAAATCCGCAGCAGGTTTTACGTAAGCTGTTTGTGTTAATCCATATTCATCCGGTGCAACATCTACAATTTTCCCAATTACTAACCCTTTCGGGAAAATATCACTTAATCCTGATGTTACAACTGTTTGATCTTTCTCTACTTTTACATCAGATGGAATCTTTGTGAAAACAAGAGTTTGTTTTTCTTTGTCGTAGCCTTCAATCAATCCAAAAATACGCTCTTGCCCTTCTACTACAGCAGAAATACGATTTGTTCGATTTAGTGAGCTCAATAATTCTACAGTTGATGTAAATTGAGATACACTTTTCACTCGTCCTACTAAACCTTTTGATGTCATAACAGCCATATCCTTCTGGATTCCTTGCTGTTCACCTCTATCGATCCCGATTAAGTCATACCACTTGTCCGGATTGCGTGCAATCACTGTAGCTTGAATTGGCTTATAGTCACGAAGAGAATCTTTTTTATCAATCGTTTCACGAAGCGTCGCATTTTCTTTTTTTAAATCTTTTACTTCAACAGATAATTCAGCATACTTGTCTAATTTTTCTTTTAATGTTTTATTTTCTTCATACGTGCGCTTTACATCTTCTACGTTCTCAAAGAATCCGGCAACATAATTCGCTGGCTTTTGGAATACACGCTCTACAACACCGACAGTATCTTTTACAAACTGCTCTGGCCATGTTAGACTTTTTCGTTCTTTCAATGAGATTCCAATCAATGCCACGAGAAGAATAATACTAACTAGCAAAACAATTAATCTTTTGTTTAAGAAAAACTGTGGCACGTTCACACCCTCTTAATTTCATTGATTTTTATTTTGAAATATTATCGAGCAGTTTTGAAAAGGTCGATATTATCTAAAGCTTTACCTGTTCCAATTGCTACACAGTCAAGTGGATTTTCTGCAACAAGAACTGGCATTTTCGTTTCTTCACTAATTACTTTATCCAAGTTACGAAGCAATGCACCACCGCCTGTTAACACAATTCCACGGTCCATAATATCCGCAGCTAATTCAGGTGGCGTTTTTTCTAATGTATTTTTCACTGATTCAACGATTGCCTCTACTGTGTCTTTTAATGCATCTGCAATCTCTTCAGGTTTAATTAATACCGTTTTTGGTAAACCACTTACTAAATCACGACCACGGATTTCCATTGGTTCAACACCTTCTGGCTCGCCAGCAGACCCAATTTCCATCTTTAATGCCTCTGCTGTTCTTTCCCCGATCATTAAGTTGTAGCTCTTCTTAATGTATTGAATGATTGAATCATCCATGTCATCACCAGCAACACGAACAGATTGACTTGTTACAATCCCACCTAAAGAAATAATTGCAACTTCTGTTGTACCACCACCGATATCAACAACCATACTACCAGTTGGTTCCCAAACAGGTAAGTTTGCACCGATTGCTGCTGCAAATGGTTCTTCAATTGGATATGCATCGCGCGCACCTGCTTGGCGAGTTGCATCGATTACTGCACGTCTTTCTACAGCCGTAATACCAGATGGTACACATACCATTACATAGGGCTTACGAGAGAAAAATCCATTTGATTTTTGCGCTTGTTGAATATAGTATTTCATCATTGTCGCTGTTGTTTCATAATCAGCAATTACACCATCTTTCATAGGGCGAAGAGCCACTACGTTTCCTGGTGTACGACCAATCATTTGTTTCGCATCGCCACCAACTGCTACGATTTGTTTTGTGTCTGTTTGCAGAGCTACAACTGAAGGCTCACGTAAAACTACACCTTTTCCTTTCACATATACAAGCGTATTCGCTGTTCCTAAATCAATCCCAAGATCACGAGTAAAACCACCAAATCCAAACATGTCATCTATCTTCCTTTCTCATTTTCACGGACTCATTTTCTTACTTTATATTTATAATAAAACAGTACGTTTTTATATTTTCTATCCTTTATTGTAAGCGAATGCCTACAAAAAACTCATAAATCACATTATAAAACAAAATAAGTAAAAAGAATAGTCTTAAATATGACCTTTTTCTTTTAAACTCACGAATTTATGGTCACCTATAATAATGTGGTCAAGGACTTCAATCCCAATGATTCTCCCACATTCTACCAATCGTTTTGTCACTTCGATATCTTCACGACTCGGCGTAGGATCTCCTGAAGGGTGGTTATGCAGACATATAATAGAGGCTGCTGCACGGCGAAAAGCTTCTTTGAAGACCTCGCGCGGATGCACAATTGAGGCATTTAGACTCCCAATAAACACAGTTTGCCGATGCATAACTTGATTTTTCGTATTTAAGTATAAACAAACAAAGTGCTCTTGTTGTAAAAAACGCATCTCTTCCATCATATAACTAGCGCAATCTTCTGGACTCCGAATACTATACCTGTTTTGATACTCTAAACGCACCATTCTTCTTCCTAGTTCAAAAGCAGCGATTAACTGAGACGCCTTTGCTACTCCTACACCATGAATGCTTGTCATTTCTTCTATTGTAGCATCTTTCAACATTCGTAATCCGTCAAAATGATATAAAATTTGATCCGCTAATGTTAGAACAGACCCTTCCTTAGACCCCGTTCTAAGTAACACTGCAAGAAGTTCCCGATTCGATAAATTGTTTGCTCCTTCTACTAATAAACGTTCCCGTGGTTGTTCTTCTTTCAAAACATCACGAATGCCGTTCATATTTTCACTCCTTTTTCAATTTTTCGCAAAGAAAACCCCATGCAATTTCACGCATGGGATGCATCACTATCGAACTGTTTTAATTCACGAACAAGACGTGCAATTGGTAATCCAACCACACTGTAATAATCTCCTTGAATATGTTGAACAAAGATGGAACCTTTTCCTTGAATACCGTAACTTCCGGCCTTATCAAGCGGTTCTTTCGATGCAATATACGTATCAATTTCTGCTTCTGTTAACTCCCAAAATGTAACTTCTGTACGCTCATAAAAAGTGACTGTTTTTTCTTTTTCAATAAGTGCAACACCTGTATATACTTCATGTGTTTTTCCTGATAATAGTTGTAGCATTTCTTTTGCCTCATTCTCATCAGAAGGCTTACCAAGAATACGCGATTCATATGTGACAATTGTATCTGCACCTAATACCACACAATCACCATAATTTTCTGCTACAGCAGACGCTTTTTGCAAAGCAAGTGACATTACAATATCAGCAGGTGATGAATATGCACCGATTGTTTCTTCTATTTCACTTACAACAATTTCAAATGGTACACCTGCTAGTTCAAGTAATTCCTTTCGGCGCGGTGACCCAGATGCTAAAATAAGTTTCTTCATATGTTCTCCTTTCTTACATACAGCAGAAAAATATAACTTAATCGTATCAAACAAATATCTTTCCTACAAATTGTAAAAACATCATTTTCTTTTTAGGAAATGATGCTTTCTCACTATATAGCGAGAAAACATTTCTATAGATATATCATCCAAAAGAAAAGAAAGAAGTATACACACTTCTTCCCTCTTACTCCATTATCCTACTCTTTTGCTTTTTTCGAAACCACTTTTTCATAAGAAAGTAAACCATCAATGATAACTTGATTCAATTTACCTACTGCTTCTTTATCAGTCTTTCCTTCTTTTATTGTATGCATAGCTACTGATGCATACGTATATATTTTTTTTACATCCTCACGCTTAATTAATTTCCCTTCTTTTTCAATTGCCTTCCATTCCTTTTCAATAGCCTCTATTTCTTTTTGATTACTTTTACTTCCAGATTGTATACTAGTCAAGTATTTTACAAAATGCATGTATAAAGGCTGCAACTTACTTAACAACGGACCAGATTCTTTATCATTTTTCAATAATGCTTGATCTGTAATTTCCCATTTCTTTTTCAAAACTGATACGCCATCTTTTTTATATTGTCCGACTAATTGATCTACGGATTGCTCATTACTAGAAATTCCAACTACAAGTGAATACTTATCATTATTTGGTTTAATAGCTGCCACGCTCCCATTATCTTTCCACTCCTGAATAGCTGCCTGTCCTTTTTCTTCAGAAGAATAAAGACCACCTTGTACGAAATATAAGGTGATTGGTTCTAAAGCAGCGCTATTTCCCACTTTCGGTTTTTCTGCTTTTTTCTCTTCAGGCGTTATTTCTTTTTGCTCTGCTCCATTATTCTTTTCTCCACTTGTTACCGTAGCTTCCCGAACCGTACCTTGTCCCGTTAACAAGTGAAGCATTCCCATCCCTAACACTGTGCCAATAACAATTGCGGTAGTAACTGTAAAAATTAGTATATTACTCCATTTCTTTCGGCGTTGCCGAATAGATGATAACTTATTTTTTTGAAACGGCACTACATTTTTCGATGTTTCACCATCCACTACCATCCAATCAAATTCTTCTTTTTCTTTCTTCTTTTCCTCATACTTTGCTTCCGTTCCATTTACTTTAACCGAGATTGTTCGTGATTGCTTGTCCATACCCTCACACCTCACCTCTTATCATTGTCCGCATCATAACATATTCACTTCACAAAAAAACGAGATATTTGTCGGAGAGGTTCGTCAAATTGTCCCATATAGTTATCCTATATGTATGCATTTGACTTCATTTGTAGAACAAAAAACTAGGACAGCAGTTGCTATCCTAGTTTTTTTCACGAACGTATTTTCGAACTTCTGAAATGAAGTAAAGGGAGCCTGTTATGATGAAAACATCCTTTTCTTGTAGCTTGCTCATTTTCGTATCAATCGCTTCTTTCCAATTCTCAAAAACTTGTTTTGATTCCTTATTTGAATGAGTAGCAAGGTCCTTAGCGGAAATCGCTCGATCAAATATAAATGTTGTAAAAATTATTTCATCTGCTACGGTTTCAAGCGTACCAACCATGTTGTCTAATTGCTTATCACCAAGAGCTGTAAATAAAACGATAACATTTTTATCGCTATAATGAGCCTTCACCGTTTTCACAAGACTTGCAATTCCTTCTGGATTATGGGCACCATCTATAATTACGTCTGGATTACTTTGTAGTCGTTCAAATCGGCCAATCCAATATGCTTCACTTAATCCTATTCGAATATCCTCTTCCTCCAGTAAGAATGATAAGTATGTTTTAAGATACATAACCCCCATCAATGCTAGTGCTGCATTTCCTACTTGATGATTTCCTTTCATTGAAATCCGAACTTCCTCAAACGAAGCGAACGGACAAGAGAAATCAAAGTGTTCTCCATCTTCATCGGAACGCTGGTGAATTGCTTTAAATTGCTTTCCAAGTTCATAAAGGTTTGCATTTTTTTCTTTGGCAATCTTTTGAATCACCTCAAGTGCTTCTTCATCCTGCACACCTGTAATAACAGGAACACCAGATTTAATAATGCCCGCTTTTTCATACGCAATTTCTGCTAGTGTATTCCCTAGAATATGCATATGGTCATGGCCGATATTTGTAATCATTGTAAGAACTGGATGAACGACATTTGTAGAATCAAAACGACCTCCAAGTCCTGTTTCAAACAAGACAATATCGCAGAAGTTTATTTTACCAAAATAGCAGATTGCCATTACTGTAATAATTTCAAACTCCGTTGCTTCTCCTAAATTTGTTTCATCTAATTTTTCTACAACTGGTTTGACCATATTTACAAGTTCAACAATGTCTGTGTCTGCAATTGGTTTTCCATTCACACCAATTCGTTCATTGAATGTTTCAATGTATGGAGAGGTAAATGTCCCGATCTTATATTTTCCCGCTTCTAGCATATAACGCATATATGTTAAAGTTGAACCTTTTCCATTTGTTCCTGCAAGATGAACACACTTTATATGACGCTCAGGATTTCCAAGTTCCTCAAGCATCCACTGCATTCTTTCTAATCCTGGTTTAATGCCAAACTTTAATCGGCTATGAATCCAGTCTATCGCTTCTTCGTATGTATGTACCACGCCTGCCATTCCCCTTTCAAATCAACAAAAAGAACTAATTTAACAAATTACCTTAACTCTATTATACGCAATTAAAAGAGACTCACCAATATGGTGAGTCTCTTTGGAACAACTTTTATTTTTGAAGATCAGCTAAACGTTGGCGAACTGCCTCACGTTTTTCTAGATAATCTTGCTCTTTTGCACGCTCTCCTTCAATAACTGCTGCTGGAGCTTTTGCTACGAAACCTTGGTTTGCAAGTTTTTTCTGTACGCGCTCTACCTCTTTATCGAACTTCTCAAGTTCTTTTTCAAGGCGTGCTTTCTCTTCATCAAGATTGATTAGATCAGCTAACGGTAAGAATAACTCTGCACCTGATACGATCGCAGTCATCGCTTTTTCTGGTGCTTGTAAATCTGTTTGAATTGTTAATTCACTTGGATTACAGAAACGCTCAATGTAAGAGCTGTTTTTCGTAAGTTGTGCTAATACTGCTTCGTCTTTTGCTTTAATTTGCAATTGAACTTTTTTGCTCATTGGCGTATTTACTTCAGCACGAATGTTACGAACAGAGCGAATGATATCAACTAGAAGATGCATTTCTGCCGCTGCTTCTTCATCTTGTAAATCTTCGCGAACTGTTGGCCATGCAGCTACTGTAATAGACTCACCTTCATGAGGTAAATGCTGCCAGATTTTCTCTGTCACGAACGGCATGAATGGGTGTAATAGACGCATCGTTTGATCTAATACATAAGCTAGAATAGAACGAGTCGTTTTCTTCGCTGCTTCATCTTCACCGTATAATGGAATTTTTGCCATTTCAATATACCAGTCACAGAAGTCATCCCAAATGAAGTTGTATAAAGCACGGCCAGCTTCACCGAATTCATATTTATCCATATTACGAGTAACACTTTCAATCGTTTCATTTAAGCGAGTTAAAATCCACTTATCTGCAACTGATTTTTCACCAGTTAAATCAATATCTTCATATTTCATATCATCCATGTTCATTAATACGAAACGAGATGCATTCCAAATTTTATTAATAAAGTTCCAAGTAGATTCTACTTTCTCCATGCTGAAGCGTAAATCTTGTCCTGGTGCACTTCCTGTTGATAAGAAGAAACGCATTGCATCCGCACCATATTTGTCGATGACATCCATTGGATCAATACCGTTACCAAGAGATTTACTCATTTTACGCCCTTGCTCATCACGAACTAAACCGTGAATTAATACATCTTTAAATGGACGCTCTCCTGTAAACTCTAAACCTTGGAAAATCATACGAGATACCCAGAAGAAGATGATATCATAACCAGTTACTAGAGCATCTGTTGAATAGTAACGTTTGAAGTCTTCTGCATCTTCATTTGGCCAACCAAGTGTTGAGAATGGCCATAACGCTGAGCTAAACCATGTATCAAGCACATCGTTATCTTGATTCCAGTTTTCGATATCTGCTGGTGCTTCTGTACCTACGTATACTTCACCAGTTTCTTTATGATACCAAGCTGGAATTCGGTGTCCCCACCATAATTGACGAGAAATACACCAGTCATGAATGTTTTCCATCCAGCGTAAGTATGTGTTCTCGAAACGATCTGGTACGAACGTTACTTTTTCTTCTTCTTTTTGTTGCAGAGCAACAGCCTTTTCTGCAAGTGGTGCCATTTTTACGAACCATTGTGTTGATAAGTAAGGCTCAACAACTGCTCCGCTACGCTCACTATGACCTACCGCATGCATATGAGGCTCGATTTCTACTAATACGCCAGCTTCTTGCAAGTCTTTTACTAACTCTTTACGGCATTCGAAACGATCCATACCGTTATACTTACCAGCTTTTTCGTTCATTGTTCCATCTTCGTTCATTACTAAAATGCGTGGTAAGTCGTGACGGTTACCTACTTCAAAGTCATTCGGATCATGAGCTGGTGTGATTTTTACAACACCCGTTCCGAAATCTTTCTCTACATACTCATCGGCAATAATCGGAATTTCACGCTCTACGATTGGAAGTGTAACTGTTTTTCCGATTAAATGCTTGTAACGATCATCTTCTGGATGAACTGCTACTGCTGTATCACCAAGCATTGTTTCTGGACGAGTTGTCGCAAGACGAATGTGACCAGAACCGTCTGTTAATGGGTAATTCATATGGTAGAATGCACCTTGAACATCTTTATGAATGACTTCAATATCAGAAAGGGCAGTACGTGTTGCTGGATCCCAGTTAATGATATATTCACCGCGGTAAATTAAACCTTTTTCGTACAATTGAACGAATACTTTGTTAACCGCATCAGATAAGCCTTCGTCTAATGTGAAGCGCTCACGAGTATAATCTAATCCTAGACCAACTTTCCCCCATTGCTCGCGAATGTGAGAAGCATATTCTTCTTTCCATTCCCATGCTTTTTCAAGGAATTTCTCACGACCAAGATCGTAACGTGAAATACCTTCTTCACGAAGTTTCCCTTCTACTTTCGCTTGCGTTGCGATACCCGCATGGTCCATACCAGGAAGCCATAATACATCGTATCCTTGCATACGCTTTGTACGTGTTAAAATATCTTGAAGTGTTGTATCCCAAGCATGACCTAAATGCAATTTACCTGTTACGTTTGGAGGCGGGATTACAATTGTATACGGCTGTTTTTCCGCATCTCCTTTTGCTTCGAAATATTTGCCTTCAAGCCACCATTTATAACGACCTTCTTCAACGGACATATGATCATATTTAGTTGGTAAATTCTTTTCCGTGTTTGACATTATTTTCCCTCCTTCAAAATAAAAAATGTCCCTCATCCAAAAAAGGACGAGGGACATCGCGGTACCACCTTTATTTACAAACAAATTCAAAATTTGCTTATACTCTTAATTTGATAACGGACAAATCCGTCTTTTCCTAATGAGAATGACTCTGTTCAGAAAAGATGCTCCAGGGCTACCTTCTAACATGACTATCTAGAGAATCTCACAGCCAATGATTCTCCTCTCTGCAGACGTTTAATGTTATACTCTTCCCCTTCAATGCATTTATATAATTGTTATTTATTATATACAATAGTGTAAAAAACGAAACCATATTCGTCAAGATAAAAATATTTTTCAGCAATTTTCTACAATTGATAGATTCCATATTTTCTCACCATCTAAAAATCAGTGTGCAATCATCAATTAGCGTAAGCATTTTTTATAACCTATGTACGAAAAATGAAAAAAGCAGCACAAGCACCTAGGTACTTATCCTGCATACTGTAATATTGCATCTTCATTTTTCAAGATTCATGTTTATTAAATGCTTTCTATACGGAGGAATGATTGATTATGCGACGCTACCGACGCACCTACAATTTTTCAGCCCCTTCATGGGTTAGAAATTTACAAACGATATTTTCTGATTTTGCCATTCCACTTACTATTTTCCAAGGAATTCGCACATTACTACTTCCAACCTTCTTAGATTTCATTATTCTTATTATCTTCGTTGTAGCAACAATCCGTTTACATTTTCAGCCGTAGCCTCACGGCGACTTGAGACTACGGCTATTATTCATTTCCTTGCTGCGCAGCTTGTAATTGTGAAATGAAATATTCTATATTACTTACAAGCCAATGCGCTTGTTGTAACATTTTCACACCTTGAAGTTCTTTCTTTTCACCACGGCTCTGCTGTTTACTTGTATAAGATTGAATTTGCCTAATAAATGGGGACGGATATGTTAGATAAGCAAACATAAGAAGTTGTTCTTCTTTTGTAAACGGAAAATTCTTTTGATACACCTGATACCATTCAAAGCGATCGCTTCTCGCAATTGGATACGTGTTCAATGAGCGGGAATAAAAACGGACAAGTTCTTGAACTGGTGTTGCAAATCCCGACCTTTCTAAGCTAATAAAATAACCGTTTCGTTCATAATCAAATAAAAAATGATTCATCGAAACATTACCATGAATAAAAGAAACGCGTGTTTTTTCTTTCTCTTTCATCGCTTCATGCCACTCGGAAAGCTGTTTCGTTGCAAATTCGCGCGCCCTCATCACATGATGAAAATACGTACAGTACTGTAGTTCAAACGGAGACATATACCATTTTGCCTCAGACTCTACAAGGAATCCCTCTAAGAGTTCCCCATCTTTCTCCCAACGATCAGATATATTTGTATAATGCTCCTCTAATGCCTCTTCCGTATACTTCTCTTCTTTTACCGTCCTTTGATGAAGTAGCGCTAGCGTCTGAAACATTTTATGATATTGATCATTGTCCTCTCCGCTTCCTTCTACTCGCTCTAGCCAAGGCATTAAATAATAACTATATGTTTCGTCGCTCAAAATATGATTTCCATCTGTCGCATGGTAAATCGGGACATAATGCGTAAATCCCTTCTCACGTAAAAATTGAACATGATACATTAAATTATTTCTTTTCAATCGATGAGATGGCAATTTCTTCAATGCATATGGACCTTGATTCGTATAAATTTTTATGACACTCCCATGCTCTTCCATATGATGGACGTCCAATTGATACCGCTGTACTATCGGTGCATAACGATCTCTCAATTCTATATCCATACGAATGATCCTTTCTCATTCAAAACGTAAGATAAAGTGAAACTTTAATCAGTATGCATCTCTTCATCCTCACTGATTATAAGCCTGCACCAACCGGGCTTTTACGGGCGGTTTATCTCCTACCTAACTTCCTCGCCCCTCTCTAAATCCTGAGGTTGTGGTCTTACTGCCCACGATCGCATAATAAAAAGAAAAGAGGTGAAGAAGAAGCTCCTTCACTCACTTTGTCTTCACTCTTGGCACAGGTATATATATAATCTGTCCTGCAGTTAAATATACTTCATCGGTTTGATTCACGCGGTGTAGATGCTGGACAGACGTTTCATATCGCTCCGCAACCGATTCAATTGTATCTCCTTCTTGCACGAAATACATACGTAATTTCGTAAATTCTTCTTCCGGCTCTTTCGTAAACAATTTTGTTAAGTATAATGCATTTTCATCCCGTTGCGAGTAGGCCGCTTCGGCTTCTTCCTCTAATTTCTTTTCCTTCTCTTTCTTAAAATCTTTCCGGCCAAACAATTCAAACTGTGGTGTAGTTTCTTTTGCTAATTCTTCTCGTTCTTCCTCTTCCGGTTCTTCTAGATCTTCTACCTCTTCTACCTCTTCTTCTAACTCTTGTTCTTTACGCTCCTCTAATTGGAAAGGTTCAAATGCATAATCCTCCCATCCATCTGATTCTGTATGGACTGTTACTTCTTCCACTTCCACTTCCACTTCCACTTCCACTTCCACTGGTGCTTTATCCTCATCCACCACTTTTGCTTCCTCAATTCTAGCAACTTCTAGATGCCCTATCTCTTCCTCTTGCATTTCATTCTGTATTCTCTCGTCCTCGCATAATCCAGATATCGATATATCTGCTAATAATTGCAGACAACCGTTTTCCTTTAATTCATAATCAAATTCCTCAATGGAAACATACAATTCTTCAACTTGTTTCACTCGATTTCGCGGAATCGAAATTTCTAATGGAAAAGAGTGTACAAGTTCGTTCACACCATCTTCTCTCGTTTCTACATAATCAATGGATTTCGCTGGAGATGAATCTCGTAATGAAAACGTAGAATCCTCTTGCCTTGCGACGTATTCCCCTGTCAAATCTAACTGCCCTCTCACAATTACTTCATATTCAAGCTCTTCTATCTCAACGTCTGGATCTAACGAAATTGACAAAAGTTCTTCGACTTCCTGTCCTTTTTGGAACCAAACCGATTCTTTTAATGAAAAACGTAATGAATGATCTGTTGCCACTTCTTTTCCCCCTCCCAAACTGTATGTCATTACAGATTTATGTGTCTGGGAGTCATTTTATGAGTAAAAAATCGAACTGCACATGTGAACCTCCTATCGATTTTTTCATATATCAACCAGCAGGCACCACTTATCGGAGCTTCAACAATATGTGACATAACAAAAAAAGGTTGTCAGAAATCTCCTGACAACCTTTTTTTCTTTACGCTTTTAATTTTGACATTGCAATTTCTGCCGCTGCAATCGTTGCTTCAATATCTGCATCACTATGCGCTGTTGATAAGAATAATCCTTCAAATTGAGAAGGTGGTAAGAATACACCTTGTTCTACCATTTCACGATAGTAAGCTGCAAAGAATTCTAAATTTGATGTTTTCGCTGCATCGTAGTTAATAACTGGTTCATTCGTGAAGAAAATACCAATCATAGAACCTGCACGGTTTATATAATGCGGAATGCCATGTTTTTCAGCTGCTTTACGTAGGCCATTTTCTAACATTTCCGCTTTACGTTCAAACTCTTGATAACATTCTGGTGTTAATTGTACTAATGTTTCATAACCTGCTGTCATTGCAAGAGGGTTACCGGATAATGTACCCGCTTGATAAATTGGTCCGCTCGGTGCAACTTGGCGCATAATTTCTGCTTTACCACCATATGCTCCTACTGGCAATCCACCACCAATTACTTTTCCTAAACAAGTTAAATCAGGCGTCACACCGTAATAGCCTTGTCCACAGTTGTAAGCAACACGGAATCCTGTCATTACTTCGTCGAAGATAAGCAGAGCACCATTTTGCTCTGTTACTTCACGAAGTCCTTCTAAAAATCCTGGCTGAGGTGGTACAACACCCATATTTCCTGCTACTGGCTCTACAATTACACAAGCAATATCGTCACCGAATTGTTCGAAAGCATATTTTACACTTTCTAAATCGTTATATGCTACTGTAATTGTGTTTTTCGCTACACCTTCAGGTACTCCAGGACTATCTGGTAAACCAAGCGTTGCAACACCAGAACCAGCTTTAATTAATAGAGAATCGCCATGACCATGGTAACAACCGATAAATTTCAAAATTTTATTACGACCTGTGTAACCACGTGCTAAGCGAAGTGCACTCATTGTCGCTTCTGTTCCAGAGTTTACCATACGTACAATTTCAATCGATGGCACACGCTCAATCACAAGCTGTGCTAATTTATTTTCAATTTCTGTTGGCGCACCAAAGCTCGTTCCTTTTTCAGCAACAGCTTTTAATGATTCTACAACACGGTCATTTGCATGTCCGTGAATAAGAGGTCCCCATGATAATACGTAGTCGATGTATTCATTCCCATCAATATCGTACACTTTAGAGCCTTTTCCGCGTTCCATAAAGAGCGGATTCATGCCAACGGATTTAAATGCACGAACTGGACTATTTACACCACCAGGCATTAAATCTTGCGCTTTTGTAAATGCTTCAATCGATTTATCGAACTTTTTCATTATTGTGCGCCTCCTTCTTGTAACCATCGTGCTGCATCTTTCGCATGATACGTAATAATTAAATCTGCTCCTGCACGTTTCATACTTAATAATTTCTCAAGTACAATGTCTTTTTCATTAATCCAACCATTTTGCGCCGCTGCTTTAATCATGGAATATTCTCCGCTCACGTTATACGCAACAATCGGTAAATTAAAATTATTTTTCACATCGCGAATAATATCTAAGTAAGAAAGAGCTGGTTTTACGATTAAGAAATCTGCTCCTTCCATTACATCTGATTCAGCTTCACGGAATGCTTCCATACGGTTTGCTGGATCCATTTGGTACGTTTTACGATCCCCAAATTGTGGTGCACCGTGTGCTGCATCGCGGAATGGACCGTAAAATGCAGATGAATATTTCACCGCATATGACATAACCGGTACATGTGCAAAGCCATTCTCATCTAAAGCATGACGAATCGCAGTTACAAATCCGTCCATCATGTTAGATGGTGCGATAATATCTGCCCCCGCTTTCGCTTGGCTTACCGCTGTTTTCGCAAGAACTTCTAATGATTCATCATTTAAAATGATTCCATTCTCAATAACGCCACAATGTCCATGGCTTGTATATTGACATAAACATGTATCCGCAACTACTACTAACTCTGGAAACTGTTCTTTAATTTGTTTAATTGCACGTTGTACAATGCCATGCTCACAAAATGCAGAAGATCCAACTTCATCTTTTTCAGCAGGTAAGCCAAATACGATAACAGAACGAATACCTAGATCTACAACTTCTTGCATTTCAGCTTGCAGAAGATCTAAAGAGATTTGATATACATCTGGCATAGAAGGAACTTCGTTACGAACATTTTCTCCTTCTAATACAAAAATAGGATAAATAAAATCTTCTGTATGTAAAAATGTTTCACGCACAAGCGCACGCATATTTCCACTTTGTCTTAAACGACGGTGACGATTGAATTGTAAAGAACTCATAGATTTCTATCTCCCATTCTTTTATTTAGATTATGCATTTTGATTATATTTTGAAATGCACTGTATTAACGCTTCTATTGTATATTCTTTTGGAACGATTACATCGGCAAAATAACGCCTTGCCTCCTGCTCTGTTATCGGTCCTATACAAGCAATTGTACATTTTTTTGTCCATTCTCTCCAGTTTGTACCCTCGAGTAATTTCACAAAGCTTATAACAGTAGATGGACTCGTAAATGTAACCACGTCTATCTTACCAGATTCTAAAGCTGCGATAAGATCTTGTTGTTTCTTATCATTTGTTTTTGTTTCATATACAATAAGTTCCTCTAAGAGTACTCCTAATTCTTGGAGTTTAGTCGGAATCACATCTCTAGCTAAATTCCCTTTTGGAAATAAAATGCGTTCCTTCCCGCTTAATTCTCTTACAAATTCTTCTGCAAAGGTTTCAGCAACAAACGATGTTGGAACAAAACGAACCTCATAACCCCGCTTTTCTAATTCTTGACCTGTTTTCACACCTACTGCAGCGATGTGAACAGTAGAGGGAATTTTCTCTCCTAAACCATCTAAAAAGAACTTTACCCCGTTTTTACTCGTAAAAATAATCCAGTCATATAAGTGTATCTGCTGCGATACACTTTGAAACACTTGCTGAGATACACCTTCCATACGCAAAAGCGGAATTTCCACTGGAATTCCGCTCTCTTTTTTCACTGCTGCACTCATTTGTCTTACTTGATGCTTTGCACGCGTAATCAGTACTGTTTTACCAGCAAGAGCTTCCATGATTACTGTTGCTCCTTAGTTGCAGCGAGGATGAGCTCTTTTGCTCCTTGCTGAATTAACCGCTCAGCTGCTTCTTGGCCAACTCGCTCTGAATCCATACCTGTAACTGTTTCTTTTAACAAAACAGAACCGTCCATCGAGCCGACAAGAGCTGTTAATTCAATTTCATTATTCTCCGCAAGTGTTGCATAGCCAGCAATCGGTACTTGGCAGCCACCTTCAAGTTTGTGAAGGAACACTCGTTCAGCCGCCACTGTTCGTTCTGTTACAGCATCATTGATATGTGATAATAATTGCAATAAATCTTCATCATTCTCACGGCACTCAATTGCTAAAGCTCCTTGTCCTACAGCTGGTACACATAATGTTTCATCTAAATGCTCAGTAATCACATCATCATCCCAGCCCATTCTTTGTAATCCAGCTGTCGCTAAAATGATTGCATCATAGTTTTCTTCTTTTAATTTACGTAATCTCGTATCAATATTCCCACGAATCCATTTCACTTGTAAGTCTGGTCTAGCAGCTAATAGCTGTGCACTACGTCTTAAACTACTCGTACCAAGAATTGCACCTTCCGCTAAATCCTCAAATGATGCCCCGTTTTTTGAAATGAACGCGTCACGTGGATCAACACGCTTTGGTATACATCCAATTGTTAATCCATCTGGAAGCACAGCTGGCATATCCTTCATGCTATGTACAGCCATATCGATTTCTTTCGTAAGCAATGCATGCTCAATTTCTTTTACAAATAAACCTTTACCGCCTACTTTTGAAAGTGTTACATCTAAAATAACATCGCCTTTTGTAACAATTTCTTTCACTTCAAATTCATATGGTAAACCAAGCGCTTTTAACTGATCAATAAACCAATTTGTTTGCGTTAACGCTAGCTTACTCTTTCTCGAACCGACAATAATTTTGCGCATAATTTTCTCTCCTCATTATAAATACCAAAAGTGGAAGTTGGATAAACTGCTTAATAGGAAAATATTAATTAGCATAACGAGAAAGGCAGCAATATTCCAATTTATAATCTTCTTACCTTGCAATATATCTGATCCTCGTAAATATAACCCCATGCAATATACAAATAAAACAACAAAAGACCCGATTACTTTCGTGTCATACCAATGGAAATTATCTAACTTTGTATATCCCCATATACATCCCAGTAAAATAGCTAACAAGAAAAAAGGAACAGAAAATAGATTTAGTCCATAAGACATTGACTCAAGTTTCGGTAAATTTCCTAACCTTCTTAATCTTGCATTCCATTTCTTTTGTTTTAATAATCGATATTGCAATAAATACATAATCGAAAAGATAAACGATACTGTAAACGCCGCATAGGAAATAATCGCCATTCCTACATGTACGTATACAAGTTCTGAAACTAATTGATGCGCAAGTACCGGCGACATTTTTCCAAGCGGAGTAAAAATAGAAAAAGCGCTTACGCCAAACGCAATGACATTTGTAAAAAAGACTAAAAAGTCAATGCGCATAAATCGATTGATTACGAGCGACATTGTAATTAATAACCACACATAGAAATAAATTCCCGACAATAACGTTAAAATCGGATGCGTCTCTGATTCCGTAGCCCGAAGTAACATAAAAATAGACTGCAATATCCATACAATTGCAAGTAACCAAAAAGCAATTCGATTCGCCTTTCGGTTACTTTGAAAATAATCTATAAAATATAAACTAATGCTACAAGCATATAAAATAATTGCGATATGATAAATAATACTATTATTTAAAAAGCCCATCCGATCATCCTTCCAGTTATAAAGATGGAACGGATGATGTCCACGCTCGTTTATGTTCTCGTTCTTCCGTTTGTTTCACAGCCTCTTCTTGCACTTCTAAATCAAAAATCTTCGCGAATAAAGCGAGCTTTTCCGCAGCTTCCCCTTCAGCTGCCAACTCTTTCGCTACTAAAATTGGATCCTTTAGCAATTGATTGATAATGCTTTTCGTATGCTTACTAATCACTTTTCTCTCACGATCACTAAGCGTTGGAATTTTTCGTTCAAGACTTTGCATCGTCTCACTTTGAATTGCCAATGCTTTATCACGAAGAGCTGATATTAATGGAACAACACCCAGCGTATTTAACCACGCTTTAAATATAACGATTTCCTCTTCAATCATAAGTTCAATTTTTTCTGCTTCTTTCAAACGCTCCGCACGATTTGCTTCTACTACGCCTTGCAGATCATCAATATCGTACAAGAAAGAACCCTCTAGCTCATCAATTGCTGGATCAATATCACGCGGTACTGCAATATCTACCATAAATAACGGGCGACCACAGCGCATCCGTTCCACTCTTGTCATCATTTCTTTCGTAATCACATAATCTGAAGCGCCAGTTGAACTAATTAAAATATCCGCTTCTAAAAGCGCACATTGCAATTCACTTAACGGTTTCGCATGTCCCATATATTTCTCAGCCATTGTTTCCGCTTTCGTAAACGTACGGTTCATAACGGTTACTTTACGCGCTCCGCTTCCGTACAAGTTTTGCAATGCAAGTTCGCCCATTTTTCCAGCGCCAAGAATTAAAACGTGACAATCTGTTAAATCACCGAAAATTTTCTTTCCAAGCTCAACAGCTGCATAACTAACCGA
This sequence comes from Bacillus pfraonensis, assembly GCF_050768835.1. NCBI lineage: Bacteria > Bacillati > Bacillota > Bacilli > Caryophanales > Bacillaceae > Bacillus > Bacillus pfraonensis. The sequence goes on from NZ_JAHCDO010000028.1 coordinate 41,475, forward strand.
CATTGCACTTTCACCAATTGTTGTTTCTGAATGAGCACGCTTCGCTAACGTAATGACTTGTTTAAACAATTCATTAAAAATTGTACCAGTTGCTTTCACTTCTTGCGCCTCTAAGAAGCTATTTCGAATTTGACCTAAAATTTGCGTTTCACCAACTACCATAGAATCTAATCCGCACGTTACACGGAATAAATGTTCAATCGCACCATCTTGTTCAAAAATAGACAAGTATGGCGACACTTCTTCTATCTCAAGCTGAAACCAATCAGCTAAAAACTTCTTAATGTAATATCGTCCCGTGTGTAATTGATCGACGACAGCATAGATTTCTGTGCGGTTGCACGTTGATACAATGACATTTTCTAACACGCTCTTTTGATTTTGTAACGTTGTCATTGCCTGCTCTAACTCTGCTGCCTGAAATGTGAGTTTCTCACGAAATTCTACAGGGGCTGTTCGATAATTTACACCAACAACAAGAATATGCACGCAGCATGTCCCCCTTCAACCGTTTTATCACCTATCTACTATCATAATACAACTTTCCTGTTATGAATCTGACAATCGTGTGAACATCGACAAATTATTTCTTGCTGATTTTCACACCTAGCAGGAAATACGTTACCCATCTGCATAAATCCCTTACTTTATAATCATTATAAAATAATAACTCTATTTGTACGTTACCAAAAAAAACTGTCAGAATCAAGTGATGGAAACTATTCCATAAGGATTGGAAGGCTATCTTTTTTATCTTCTTTCATCATACAGAAAAATATGTATGATTGTTCCAAAATGTAACAATTTCTTTCATGTGACACATTACTCAACATTTTTTCGTTGCAATGTATTTGACATCTCATTTCTTTTTCGTTATATTTATTTTACAAAATTAAATTGTGCACAATTTTAAAAAGGGGGGATGTTTATGAAAGAGAATTCTTTACATCTCGATAATCAACTTTGTTTTTCTATTTATGCCTGTTCTAAAGAGGTAACACGCTTTTATCGGCCTTATTTAGAAGAAATGGGTATTACGTATCCACAGTACATTACATTATTAGTACTTTGGGAACAAGATGGATTAACTGTAAAAGAAATTGGCGAACGTCTATTTTTAGATTCTGGTACATTAACACCTATGTTAAAACGCATGGAAACATTAGAATTAGTTACACGTGTTCGCTCTAAGGAAGATGAACGCAAAGTGTGTATTGAACTAACAGAAAGAGGATACGCTTTAAAAGAAAAAGCTTGTTCATTGCCAGAAACTATGGCTACCAATTTAGGAATTACAGAACAAGAATATCGATCATTATTAATTCAATTAAATCAATTAATTGAAACCATGAAAACAATCAATGATAGAAAAGGGGAATAAACATGGAAAAATTATATACAGCAACTGTAACTGCAACAGGTGGAAGAAATGGGAAAGTTGTTTCTGAAGACGGCATTCTAAACCTTGATGTGAAGATGCCAAAAGCATTAGGCGGTATGGGCGGTGAAGCAACGAATCCAGAACAATTATTTGCAGCTGGCTATTCAGCTTGCTTTGATAGTGCTCTGCAGCTAGTTATTCGTACAAAACGTGTAAAAGTAGAAAGTACAGAAGTAACAGCCCACGTTTCCATTGGAAAAGATACAGATGGTGGTTTTGGATTATCTGTTGTACTTGATGTACGTGTAGTTGGCGTATCTCATGCTGAAGCACAAGAACTTGTAGAAGCTGCACATGGCGTATGTCCGTATTCAAAAGCGACTAGAGGGAATATTGAAGTTACATTAAATGTACTGTAAAGAGGTGTTCATAAGGTCCGGTAAAGATAGTTGTCTTATTTCTTTATCCCCTCTTTGCATTTGTACTATAATAAGAAACAAAAAACGTGCGACGAATTGTCACACGTTTTTTGTTTTCGTAAACTTATGAATGGCTTTCCAAGCTTCTTCTTTTCCAAGCCCTGTTTCTGATGAAAATAGAACAACCTCATCGCCAACCTCGACATCAAGCGTTTCTTTTACAACCTTCAAATGCTTTTGCCATTTCCCTTTCGGAATTTTATCAGCTTTCGTTGCAATGATAATCGTTGGAATTTCATAATGCTTTAAGAAATCGTACATCATCACGTCATCGTTTGTTGGTGGATGACGTAAATCAACTACTAATACAGCCGCGTCTAATTGCTCACGCGTTGTAAAGTAAGTTTCAATCATTTTGCCCCATGCCGCTCGCTCTGATTTTGATACTTTCGCATAACCATAACCAGGAACATCGACAAAGTGCATCATTTCATTAATTAAGAAAAAATTCAACGTTTGCGTTTTTCCTGGTTTAGAAGAAATACGTACTAACTTTTTACGGTTTAAAATTTTATTAATAAAGGAAGACTTCCCAACATTAGAACGACCTGCTAATGCAATTTCTGGTAAGTCACCATCTGGATATTGTTCTGGTTTAACAGCACTAATAACAATATCTGCTTTTGTTACTTTCATTGTTTCACTCCTACTAATGCATGCTCCAATACTTCATCTAAATGAGACACAAGCACAAACGTAAGATTTTCTTTTACGCTTTCTGGAATATCATCTAAATCTTTTTCATTTTCGGCTGGCAAAATAATTTTTGTTAAGCCCGCGCGGTGAGCACTTAATGTTTTTTCTTTTAAACCACCGATTGGTAATACACGACCACGAAGTGTAATTTCACCTGTCATCCCTACTTCTTTGCTTACAGGTACACCTGTCAGTGCGGAAATAAGCGCCGTCGCCATCGTAATACCAGCTGATGGGCCATCCTTTGGAACCGCCCCTTCTGGAACGTGAATATGGATATCATTCTTTTCGTGGAAATCTGGATCAATATGAAGCTCTTCTGCACGAGAACGAATATAGCTAAATGCAGCTTGTGCAGATTCTTTCATAACATCCCCAAGTTTCCCTGTTAAAATTAATTTTCCTTTTCCTGGTGCTACAGACACTTCAATTGCAAGCGTATCACCACCAGCAGCCGTATACGCTAAACCAGTTGCCATCCCAACTTGGTCTGTCGTTTCAGCTTGTCCATAACGGAATATATGTTTACCAAGTAAATCTGTAATATTTTTTTCCGTTACAATAATACGTTTACGCTCTTCTGTAACGATGATTTTTGCTGCTTTACGACAAATCTTTGCAATTTGACGTTCTAGTGTACGAACACCAGCCTCACGCGTATAGTAGCGAATAATCTCAAGCAACGCATCATCGCGCACTTGTAGATTTCCTTTTCGCAAGCCATGTTCTGTTAATTGCTTCGGTAATAAATGTTCACGAGCAATATGTACCTTTTCAATCTCTGTGTAACCAGCAATTGAAATAATTTCCATACGATCAAGAAGTGGACCTGGGATGCTGACAAGTGTATTTGCAGTTGCAACAAACATTACCTTTGATAAATCATACGGCTCCTCGATATAATGATCGCTAAAGTTATGGTTTTGTTCTGGATCTAATACTTCAAGTAACGCCGCCGATGGATCACCACGGAAATCATTAGACATCTTATCAATCTCATCTAATAAAAAGACTGGATTTATTGTCTTGGCCTTTTTCATTCCTTGAATAATACGACCTGGCATTGCTCCAACATATGTACGACGGTGACCACGAATTTCAGATTCGTCACGAACACCACCAAGGGAAACACGAACAAAATTACGATTTAACGATGTTGCAATCGAACGCGCTAAAGATGTTTTCCCCACACCTGGCGGGCCAACTAAACAAAGGATCGGTCCTTTTAAAGAATTTGTTAGCTTTTGAACAGCTAAATATTCTAGCACACGTTCTTTCACTTTCTCAAGACCGTAATGATCTCTATTTAAGATTGTTTCAGAATGCGCTAAATCGATCATATCTTCTGTTGCTTCTGTCCACGGAAGCGCTAATAACCAATCAAGATAATTACGAATTACACCGCTCTCCGCAGAGCTTACTGGTAACTTTTCATAACGATCTAATTCTTTTAAAGCAGCCTTCTTCGTTTCTTCTGGCATTCCTGCCTCTTCGATTTTTTCACGAAGCCCTTCAACTTCGCCGCCTTTACCTTCTTTATCACCAAGTTCTGTTTGAATCGCCTTCATTTGTTCGCGCAAGAAATATTCTTTTTGCGTCCGTTCCATCGAACGTTTCACTTTTTGACCAATTTTCTTTTCTAAGCTCAGTAGCTCTTGTTCGTCTTGAATGATAGAAATGAGTGTATGTAATCTTTCTTTTACAGATAAGATTTCTAAAATCTCTTGCTTTTGTTTTGTTTTAATCGGTAAATGAGAAGAGATTAAATCAGCTAAGCGACCCGGTTCTTCTACATCCACTACTGTTGCAAATGTTTCATTCGATACTTTTTTCGAAACTTTAATGTATTGCTCGAAATGTTCTAGCAACGTGCGCATAAGGGCTTTTTCCTCTAGAGTGCCCTCTTCTTCTTCTGTTACCGTTTGAATCGAAACTTTTACTACATCTTCTTCTTCAATAAACTCAACTATTTCTGCTCTATGTAAACCTTCTACAAGGACACGAAGCGTGCCGTTCGGCAGTTTTAACATCTGCTTTACTTTCGCTACTGTACCCACACTATATATGTCATCTTCTTTTGGATCATCGATATTCATTTCTTTTTGCATTGCTAAAAAGATGATATTTTCATCCATTGCTGCCTGCTCTAGTGCTTGTATTGATTTATCACGTCCTACATCAAGATGCAGAACCATCGTTGGATATACGAGAACGCCTCTTAATGGTAGGAGGGGCACAATTCTTTCGTTCGTATTCATACTAGACATAGCACCTCCATAATAAATTAAACTCCTGTTCAACTATTTTATATTACAATACATCTTGATGCAATTGCAGAGATTCCTTGCAATTGCAAATCCCCTACTTTTTCTTTCTCCAAAAAAGAAAAAGGGACCCCGCTTAAGCATACAAACTTAAACGAAGTCTGGCAAATATTATTATATTCTAGTTGCTGCTCACCTTAGATGAAATCGTCTATTACAACCTTATTCGGTTTCATATTACATGGATTGTACGTCACCTTCATCAACCTGATGACGCACATTGATTTCACGATGCAAGTTTTCCTGTACGAATGTTAACTCAAAAACTTCCTTCAATTTTCGAACAGGTATAATTTCAATACCCTTTATCGTATATAAAAATGGTTGCATATTTTCAGCAGGGATAATTACCTTTTTTGCTCCCGCCTTTTTTGCTGCTTTCACTTTTGCATATACGCCACCTACTGGCTTTACTTCACCATGAATACTTATTTCTCCTGTCATCGCGATTTCATTATTCACATAAACTTGATGGAGAGCAGAGTATACCCCTGTTGCCATTGCGATTCCTGCTGAAGGCCCATCAATTGGAACGCCGCCTGGGAAATTAATATGTATATCATATCCTTCTGGCAACAAATCAAGAGAACGCAGCACTGTCAACACATTATCAACTGAGCCTTTTGCCATACTTTTGCGTCGGATTGATTTCGTTTGACTACCAATGCTCTCTTCTTCCACAATCCCTGTAACATTTATCGTACCTTTTTCCGTAGCTGGTATTGCTGTTACTTCAATTTCTAATAGTGCTCCTGTATTCGGTCCATATACTGCAAGTCCATTCACAAGACCAACCTTCGGAATTGGATAAATACGCTTTTCATATTTTGGAGTAAGCTGACTAGAATGAACGACCCATTCAATATCCTCATCTTTAATAAATGAGCGTTCCTCATTAATTGCCATTCCAGCAGAAATTTGCACAAGATTAATGGCTTCTCTTCCATTCCTTGCATACATTCCAATTAATTCAATACCTTGTTCCCCGATTTCCATCTTTACTTTTTCTGCTGCATTCTTCGCTACTTTTTGAATTTCTTCCGTATCGAGTTCACGGAAGAAAACTTCTAGACAACGAGAGCGAATAGCCGGAGGAATTTCATCTGGAGAACGAGTTGTCGCTCCAACTAAGCGAAAATCTGCTGGTAAGCCTTTTTGAAAAATATCATGTATGTATGTTGGAATCATTGAATTTTCTTCGCTATAGTATGCACTTTCTAGAAATACTTTACGATCTTCTAATACTTTTAGCATTTTATTCATCTGGATTGGATGCAATTCACCAATTTCATCAATAAATAAAATACCTCCATGCGCATCTGTTACAGCACCTTTTTTCGGCTGCGGAATCCCCGCCTGTCCCATTGCACCTGCACCTTGATAAATCGGATCATGCACCGAGCCAATTAACGGATCAGCAATTCCACGCTCATCAAAGCGAGCCGTTGTTGCATCCAGTTCAATAAATGTTGCGTTCATACGAAATGGTGATTTTTGATTTTTCTTCGCTTCTTCTAACACAAGACGCGCCGCTGCCGTTTTTCCTACTCCAGGAGGGCCATATATAATGACATGCTGCGGATTCGGTCCACAAAGCGCCGCCTGTAATGATTTAATTCCGTCCTCTTGCCCAACAATATCTAAAAAAGATGTAGGGCGTACCTTTTCAGCAAGCGGTTCTGTTAAAGAGATTTCACGCATTTTGCGAAGTTGTTCTAATTCTTTTTTTGATTCTCGATCAATTGAAACTTTTTGTGTTCGCTGGTTTCGAAGCAAATGCCAGAAATACAATCCGACAATTACGCCAAAAACAAGTTGAACAAGTAAGAATATATTTGTCCAGCTCATAATTCATTTCCTCCCGCTATGTTTTACCATTCAGTATTTCCTGGGAGGAATCGTGCTAAACATAATAAGAAACAGCAATTATAAAAATTGCTGTTTCTCACTTATACTATGCAGATGTTTTTGTATCAAGCACAGTACCGTCTTGCAGCACCAACTTTGGTGGTGCATTGTCCGCTACTGTTTCTTTTGAAAGAATACACTTCTCGATATCTTTACGAGATGGAAGTTCGAACATTACATCTAGCATTAAGCCTTCAATAATAGAGCGAAGTCCACGAGCACCTGTTTTACGTTCAATTGCTTTTTTAGCAATTTCAATCAGTGCTCCTTCTTCAAATTCAAGCTCGACATCGTCAAGCTCCAATAATTTTTGGAACTGTTTCACAAGTGCATTTTTCGGTTTTGTTAAAATATCAACAAGAGCACCTTCATCAAGTGGCTCTAGGTTCGCAATAACTGGAAGACGACCAATAAACTCTGGAATTAAACCGAATCGTAAAAGGTCTTCTGGTAACACGTGAGATAAAACATGCTTTTCATTTACATCAGCATTTTTCTTCTCTGAACCAAATCCAATTACTTTTTCACCAAGGCGGCGTTTAATAATTGGCTCAATGCCATCAAACGCACCACCACAAATGAATAGGATGTTCGTTGTATCAATTTGAATAAACTCTTGATGCGGATGTTTACGACCACCTTGAGGTGGAACGCTTGCCACAGTACCTTCTAAAATTTTCAGAAGGGCCTGCTGTACACCTTCACCAGATACATCACGTGTAATTGATGGATTTTCTGACTTACGCGCCACTTTATCAATCTCATCAATATAAATGATTCCTTTTTCCGCTTTCTCTACATCATAATCAGCTGCTTGGATAAGTTTTAGTAAAATGTTTTCTACATCTTCACCTACATATCCAGCTTCTGTTAAAGATGTTGCGTCTGCGATTGCAAATGGAACATTTAAAATACGTGCTAATGTTTGTGCCAATAGTGTTTTACCACTACCTGTCGGCCCAATAAGCGCGATATTACTTTTCGCCAATTCTACATCATCGATTTTGCTGTTAGAATTGATGCGTTTGTAATGATTATATACCGCAACCGCTAGTGCTTTTTTCGCATTATCTTGTCCGATGACATACTCATCTAAGATTTCACGAATTTCTACCGGTTTCGGTACATCTTTGAATTCTACTTCTTCGTCTTTTGCAAGCTCCTCTTGCACAATCTCTGTACAAAGCTCAATACACTCATCACAAATGTAAACACCTGGACCAGCAACAAGCTTTCGGACTTGCGTTTGTGTTTTACCACAGAAAGAACATTTTAATTGCCCTTTTTCATCATTAAATTTAAACATATTTTCACACCCCTTACAAAGTGCTAATCTCTTGCCTTCGTATGTACACGATAAATGTATCGTATGTAAATACATATTATGTCACTACGTGGCGAGAAATACAAATAATATGACTAGTTATGTACAAATAAAAATTTTTTAAAACTTTTGAAATATGTATATTCGACTTTAGAAGGCTCATTTCCTTCTTCATCGAAAAGTTTTATAAATATATTTATATCTATATTTATAAAACAAGGCACGATTAAAATCGCGCCTTGTTATTTTATTATGCAGCTTTGCTGTTGTCTACTAAGAAGTCTACAGCTTTACGAACTTTAAGGTCTTCAGATAAAGCATCTAAGCTTCCAAGAGCTTGTGTGATAGCGTCAACTGGCATGTTGTACATTGCAGCCATTTTTTCAACTTCTGCAGTTACTTCTTCTTCAGTAACTTCGATGTTTTCAGCTTCAATGATCGCTTCAAGAACAAGGTTGATTCTTACACGTTTTTGTGCATCTTCTTTCATTTGTTCTTTTAACTTGTCAGCGTCAGTACCTGTGAATTGGTAGTAAAGCTCAAGGTTCATACCTTGTTGGCTTAAGCGTTGTTCGAACTCACGAACCATACGATCTAACTCAGTTTCGATCATAGCTTCTGGAATTTCGATTTCAGCGTTAGCAGCAGCTTTTTCTACTACTTCGTCACGAACTTTGTGCTCAGCTTCGTGCTTTTTGCCTTCTTCTAAGTTTGTACGAAGTTTTGCTTTTAACTCATCAAGAGTTGCAACTTCTTCGTCTGCATCTTTAGCGAACTCATCGTTTAACTCAGGAAGTTCTTTTGCTTTAATTTCATGAACTGTTACTTTAAATGTTGCTGGTTTACCAGCAAGTTCTTCTGCATGGTACTCTTCTGGGAATGATACTTCAACGTCTTTTGATTCGCCAGCTTTTAGACCAATTAATTGCTCTTCAAAACCTGGGATGAATGTACCAGAACCGATTGCTAGAGAGTAGTTCTCGCCTTTTCCGCCTTCGAATGCTTCGCCATCAACGAAACCTTCAAAGTCGATTACAGCTGTATCGCCGTTTTCAGCAGTACCGTCTTCTTTAACAACTAGTTCAGCTTGACGCTCTTGTAAAGATTTTAATTCATTCTCTACATCTTCGTCAGTTACAGTTGTTTCAACTTTTTCTACTGCTAATCCTTTGTATTCACCTAATTTAACTTCAGGTTTTACCGTAACTTTTGCAGTGAAGATTAAGTTTTCATTTTTCTCGAATTTCTCGATGTCGATTTCAGGATGAGCAACTGGGAAGATACCAGTTTCATCGATTGCTTCACCGTATGCTTTTGGTAAGATAATATCTAAAGCATCTTGGTATAAAGATTCAACACCAAAGCGTTGTTCGAATAACGGACGAGGCATTTTCCCTTTACGGAAACCAGGTACGTTAATTGTTTTTACTACTTTTTTGAACGCAGCGTCGATAGAGTTGTTTACTTCTTTAGCATCAACTTCGATTGTTAAAACGCCAACGTTACCTTCTAATTTTTCCCATTTTGCAGCCATTTATTCTTTCCCTCCAACTATAATAATGTATGCACATACCTCTACAGATTGAGCTTTCATTATTTCTTTTTTAGAAACAACAAAAGCGCGAAAGCCTATTGTTTCAGGTTTTTCAACCTTCTAGCAACAAGCTTTAAACCACGTAATTCTCAATCTATTATTTGTCTATAAGACAAACACGGTATATTTTGTTCGAGAATAATATGAAACATATTAAGTAAGAGAATTATACTTCTCTCCTCTTACAAACAGGCATAATTCAGCCTTTTGCAACCCTTACATTATAACATAGAATATTCTCGTTTCAATAACTGAACGATTCTTTTTCGTAATTATACTGGTAAATGCCCTTCTCTTTCCACACGTAAAAACCATTGATAAGCAATATGAAACTCCTCAACCGTAATATTATACGCTGCCATCAGTTCCTCTTCATCGATTATCAATCCAAAACGTTTTCTTCCGATTCTCTCTAAAACAGCAGCCCATACTTCATGCTTATCCATTAATAACGGGAACGGGAAAATACTAGTTTGCATTTCTCTCCAATATGTAATAATTGCCTCAAATATATCAGGATGATCATTTTCTAATCGATTAGATAATATATGTATAACTTTTTTCGAATACTCATCATTATGACCCAAATGAGCTGGGATAATCATTATTCTTTCGCCAAATTTCTCTACTTCTATTTCTTCTTCCATACGCTTTTCTACCATTTTGTATATAATGGAAGTTTTTAAATACGGATGTCGCGTTTCATCAATAAGAAATTTCTGTAAAGCTGGCAAAGCTTTTTCAAGATCTTTAAGTAATAGAGCATTAATCACTTGCAATTGTTGCCCAAAACTTTCCACAAATAGATTCTCCGAGAATTCTTCCAAATCAAAATCTGATTCTATTGGTGGTGCTTCCTCACCACTTAGCATATTCTCAGCAAACTGGGCAAGTTGCGCTAATTTTTCTCTTTGCTCTACGGTCAATTCTTTCTTCTGCAAAACCTCTTCAACAGTTTCAATTACACCTACATAATCATTTGTTTGAACTAAAATTGTAACGTATGTTTCAAGAATATCCCCAAACAAGACTGTCCCTGTTTCAAGCAACTCCTCACATCGTTCTTTCGATTCTTCCATTCGCTTTAATTCTAATAAACAAATAACTGAAGCTAATTCTGTTTGTTCTGTTTCTCCATTATACTGACGCAATATTTCAAAACAGCGCAATGCATCTTCGAACTTTCGCTCCCGCAGCGCCAAAAACCCTTGATCAATATAACGATCCGACAACTGTGGAAACAATACGACCGTATTTTCCTTTTTATCCATACGTCCGCCTCTTTTTTTAGATTTTAAATCTCTTCAAAGTAAATATAACAAATGACTGTTAAGAAAACAACATTCCAAATACATTTATTTGAAATATGAAAATATTTAACTTTTATAATTAAAATGAAAAAGTTACATCAAAAAAACCTCTTTATACACAGTAAAAAACCTCAGCAAATAACGCAGAGGATTTTCTAATCAATGGAAAGCTTTTATAATTGTAGGATATACGAAAAGAGTAATGATTTGGAGAACAATAATTGTAACAACAATCATGCTAAAAAAGAAGATTGACTTACTTTGTTTCATCAGAAACATAATAATAAGCATAATACAGGCAAGTAAACACATAAAAAATAAACTTGTAGTGGGGCTCAGTATTCCACTTGGGACAAATAACAATAGTATAACACTACAGACACCTATAATTCCGAATAACCATTCCATTCATCTACCCATTCCCTCTCATAACGATTCTATCTATGCTACTAAATGTTTTACGATATCAATTACATCTATTAATTTCTCATATGCAACAAATCCAAAAGCTACTGTTAAAGCTGTTACAACTAACCCTTTCATTTTTTATTCCTCCTCGTTTCATCTTTGTTACCTCCATTATAAAGAACTGACCATTTGTTACCATCGAACTTCCTTACATCTACCTTACAGAATTGTAAGATTTCAAATATGAAATAAAACCACTTAACATAATTGAAAGTGGTTTTTACGGAATTTCTCTATAGTTATCTACAAAATGAACGTTCTTTTCTTGCTGATTCTTCGGAGGGTCTATTCGTAAGCTAATTGATTTACTAAATGATTTCGGATTAAAGTTATTCTCTAAACAAAGTTCGGTAATTCGTTCACAATCCCTCCTTCAAAATTTTCATTTAAACCATATAAATTTTCCGCAAAAAATGATAGTATATTTTCGTACAATTCAGAACACAAAAAGGGGATGATACATATGTTCAAAAAAGTAGCTGCTGATGTTCTTGGGCTAAGCGATGTAGGTTCTGTAATCACACCGAAAGATTATGATAAAGTCGATGCCGATGATTATGTTATGCATGAAGATGGGGAAAAAATTTATTTTCTCATTAAATCAAAATCAGATGAATATTGCTTTACAAACAAAGGTTTAATTCACTTAGATGGCACGAGTGCAGCGAGTAAAAAACGCACACTACGTCGCTTTAGCTACAGTAAATATCAAATTAGAAATGTAGCGCTAGAAACTGCTGGCACAATCGATTTAGATGTAGAAATTAAGTTCCATATGGGTGATGAATATTACTCCATTGATGTTCATAAAAAACATATCGAAGAATTAAAAGATCTATATAAAGCCCTTCTCAAAATCGAGGAGATTTCATACGAGAACGATATTACATTACAATACGCTCATAAAAGCTTAGACATGGCTTCTAACACATTTAGCCGCATTACAAATGCACAAGTTAATTTAGCAGAGCAATTTAAAGAAATGAACCAAATTGCGTTTAATTGGCTTGTTGATACGAAGAAGCAATATAACGTGAAAGATTATGGATTCGTGTTTGAGAAATTTATTAATAACTAATTTAAAGATAATTGAACTACCCCCACCTACCTCTACAAGAGCTTGAGGTGGGGGATTCTCCTGTCTCTGTCCTCACAAAAACAGTTCCTCTCGTTCAACAAAGAGGATACAACGATATAGAGTTCAGTAGTGTCTATATGGAATGTAAGACGACCCATTCTATCTTCCGACGAAAGGCAAACAAAATAGGTACAACTACTTTTTCTTATATCGAGGCTAGAACACTTTGTCATGCATCCAGTTCCTAGACTTATTATCTGCTCTGGTAATAAGCGTAAAAATCTGGGACAAAGTGTTCTTCTTTATCATACAGATAGTTTTGCTAGTTTTTTCTTTTCATTTTCAAACAAGTGTAATCGCTCGATTTGTAATGCCTCTTGCGGTTGATCTACATCATATAGCTGATAGAAATGATGCGTGCGAATATCCAATTGATTGTTTAATTGATGCCAATGACTCCAGTGGTGCGCTTCTTTCTTTGGAATATAAGATTTCAGAACCCGAGGCACTTTTTCTTTATATCCTAATCCACGACGACCAATTATAAAGGCCGCGGATTGATGAATAGAAATCCCGAATTTTCGCATGTATTTCATCTTTCCGGAGATTGAAGTATAAGCGGGATTCACTTGAAAGACAGCCACGCCCCTTTTATCTGCACGATTCAGAATGGCACTTGTCATCTTCTCATATGCAAACATACTCTTCATCCGATTCACATGTTTATTTCCATATCGATTCCCTGTTTTCGATTGGGTCGTATCTAATTTCTCTAGTACAATTGGTTTGTTATACCGCTCCGCTAAGTCCACTAAGCGAATCACTTCCACTTCGATGATTTTTGTGATTTGTCCTGTAGATTTACCCATAATAGAAAAATGAAGGGAG
>NZ_JAHCDO010000029.1:0-53384 GCF_050768835.1 Bacillus pfraonensis
AAAAAGCATTTTCAGCACGTAATCGTTCATTTTCTCGTTTTAAACGTTTCATTTCTAGTTTAAATTTTTCTTCCACTGTTAATTCATATTCCTCTTTCTTTCGACCTCGTTGATCTTGTAATGCCTCTTCACCATTTGCCTCAAACTTCTTGACCCATTGGTATACTTGTTGATAAGAAACACCATAGCCTTCGGCTGTAAGTTGATAGTTTTTCTGATGCTGTAGACAGTAGTTTACAATTTGAATTCGTTCTTCTAATGTTGTTTTTCTTGTATTTGTCATAGATTTTGTCATTCCTTTACCCGTATCATGTAATTCTCTATGACTATTATATTTTTTAATCCATTTTCCCAAAACGGCAGTACTAGATATATCGTATTTTTGAATGACCTCATGTAATGAATAACGTCCTGATAGATACTCATTAACGGCCGCCAATTTTAGTTCTTTTGAATACGACTTCCAAGAGATTGCGTCTGTTAAACCATCTTCACCATTCAATTCATACTTTCTTTTCCAGTCTCTAATCGTTCCAGGATCAATTGAAAATTTAGCAGTAATATCAGCTATTGAATGCTGACCATCTTTATAAAGAGCTAAAATAGCTAATTTTTCAGCTTTAGAATATTTTATTCGTGACATAAAAACGCCCTCTTAGATAAACAGATTTTTATTTTTTATCTGTCTACTTAAGGGGGAGCATATCAAAGACTGGTTAAATTGGATTCTTCTCTAACAAATCTGTGTTCGATTTTTATAAAAAAGTTTTTTCACTTTTATTATCCTCATTGTACTAAAACACTTACTCGCAATATAAACTTATTGATTAATTTTTTCCCATTCTTGTTCTAAAATACTGTATAAAAGAGAATCACGCCAGCCATCTTTTATTAATAAACTTTCACGAATTCTACCTTCTTTAGTCATTTCAATTTTTTCTAATACTTTTGATGAACCTATATTTCTTGGATCTTTTTTTGCATCTAGAATAACCTATTTTACGAAATCCTTTGTTTCTTTCTCAAAATTTGGACCCCATGGTTGGTATTGGCACACGATTGAGATGCGTATAAATGCACATCTATTCTTGAACGGGAGTACTCCACAAAAGGAACAGGCAAAGATGGTAGAAGATTTTTAAAGCAGACAAGCACCAATTTTTATTCTCTCTTTGAAAGCTGGAGGAACAGGTTTAAATCTTACGGCTGCTAACCATGTTATACATCTTGATCGTTGGTGGAATCCAGCAGACTGACCGGGTACACCGTATTGGCCAAGAAAACTTTGTACAAGTTCATAAACTCATCACAGTAAATACATTAGAGGAGAAGGTTGATAATGTTATAAGTCAAAAACAAGAATTAAGTGGCTTTATGTTATCCTCATCAAATACAAACTCGATATTTGATGAGGATATTGATAATTTAATTTGAGAACGAGGAGATTGTATTTTTATTACGAATTCATCTTTAGAGTTTTTGAAGAACAAATCAACGATACTATTTACATCTTGTACATGAAAGATGAGAAATCTAAAATGGTCTTTACTTTTTCTCACGAGGACCCTATGAAAATAACGGAAGAGCAGCATGGTATATCCTACAATGGCAAAGTTCATGGGATGCTATGCTGTAAATATAACTAAATACCTTTGTTACTGAAAAGCCCCCTTTAGATAATTTTATCCAAAGGGGGCTTTTCGGTACGTCTTTTTTATAAATAGTTGAAATTCATCTTAAACTAACACTTAATTTATATAACTTTGAAAAACAGATATATCTATTAAAAACTATTTAATTACATATCAATTCCATTGTCATAAACACACTATTTGGATCCTCTTTATATTCCGAGAACGGTTTGCAATATTGAAATCCCATACTTGTATACAAACTTCTAGCTGGTTTGAACACACCCATAGATCCTGTTTCTAAGCTTAGCCTCTGGTAACCACGTCGCTTTGTTTCCTCAATTATATGTTGAAGAAGCCGCTTGGCAACACCTTTTCTTAAATGCAATGAAGATGTTTTCATTGATTTTATTTCTCCATGTTGACTATTGAGTTCTTTAAGTGCGCAGCATCCAACTAAATCATTACCTTCCCATGCACTCCAAAATGTAATATCTTTTTTTCGCAATCCGTCTAAATCTAGAGCATGTCTGCTTTCTGGAGGAGAATGTAGTGCCATGCTTTGCAGATGATCCATCAATAATTTTTCTACTGCAGTACCGGTTAAATCATCTATTTTTATCTCCATAAAACTTCCCTTCCTATCCATATTTTCTTCGTGCTTATTTTAAAATTCACAAATATACTACCTTTTTAATTGATGCTGGTACTCTAATTTATTCCAATTGTTTAATGAAATTGGAAAAGCTTTATGATTCCTCTTATAACTTATATAAATCAAGCGGCTGTATTTGTACAAAACGGTTATTCCATACAGATTCATGATGTTCTATAATTTGCTTTGCGCTAAGTTGATTACTATTTAATGTACTATGTACGTCCTTTACTAGCAAATTATGTTGATATCCCTTACTATAGGCGATTCGTATAGTTGTATCTAAACAAAATTCAGTTTGAGCACCCACAAAAATTAATTGCTCTATACCTAATTTTTTTAAAGTTTGCTCTAAAGTAGTTTGATAGAAGGCGTCCCATGTGATTTTTTCTATAACAATATCATTACTTTCTCGGTGCAGTCCTTTATGTAATTCCCAGGCATGCTTTCCCTTTGCCATTTCATCTGATGAATTTTGATCTGTATGCTGAATGAAAACCACTGGTATCTCCTTTATTTTTGCCCAGTTAATGACTGTATTCACATTTTTAAGCAACTGTTCATGCTGATATAAGTAATTTTTTTCCTCTGAGAAAAAGATTTCTTGCAAATCGATAACGATTAATGCTTGTTTCAAGTGAACCACCCCTATTCGTCTACTAATTTAAGTTTTGCTTGTCCTTAATATGTATTATTTTCTACTGTACAACTTAAAAAAGCCCTTTGATATATAGGGCCATTTTACAAAAACGATATATAATTATAACATATAAAATATTCTAATTCTATCTAATAGTTTGTTTTTTTCGCTATTTACAAGTGCATTAAGATTCTTTTATCCCACAATCAAAATACAATCATGTCACATTTCTTTTTTCAATAATTTCCCCTGTTTAAAGTACATCTCAAGTGTAGAACGATTTGCTAAAAATACCCCAATCAAGATGAGACACGCTCCAATTCCCATTAGTGGATTAATTGGCTCCCCTAAAAATACGTATCCTGTAATAACAGCAATTAAAGGAGATACATATAGCCAAGTTGATGGAAATACCGGATTGGTCTTTGATAAGAGCCAATAATAGAGTCCGTGCCCACCAATTGAACCAACAAATATGAGATACAAAATAGGCCATTGTACACTCCAAGATGTTAATATAGCTGGATTGGGCTGTTCTGTAAAAATAGAAGTAATCAATAGAAAAATTCCACCGTAAAACATTTGGATACCATTAATGAGAAACGGGGATACTTTTGGCAAATCTGAAAGTATTTCTTTTGAATGGATGGAACCTAGACCATAAAAGAATTCGCCGACTAATATGATAACGCAAGCTATACTCCATATAAAAGTAAGTTGTTGGTGCATCCCTGGTAAAGAGATACAAATAACGCCTATAAGCGCTATGATGAAAGCAAGAAATTGTTCTCGTTGTAATTTTGTTTTATTTTTCTTTACTTGTAATAATAAAATCATCATTGGTCCTGTTGCCGAAAGAACAGCTGCTAATCCAGAAGAAATATACTGTTCTGCCCAATACAAAGTTGCAAATGTCATGAAGGTTAAACAAAAACCAGCGTACATAATTCTTTTTGATAACAAGTATGGCATGATATGTTTCCGTTTTAACATAAATATGATAATTAAAATAACACCTGCTAAAAAGAAACGGATTCCCGCTGAAAATAACGGTGGTGCTCCCGCTTCAATCCCAATTTTAATCGTTAAAAATGTTGTCCCGAAAATAATACAAATTAAAATATAATTAAAAATGACCATTACGTTTCCTCCTTTTGATTATTAAGGTGAGTATAAAGGAAGGAGTGTATAACAGTATATCAAGGTATATAACAGTTGGATAAATCTATAGTTGCTCCTACATATGTTTTTAGATTTAATTAAATTAAAAAGAAACTTAGGTGAGATAATGAAGATTATATTGCGGAAAGAATCTAACATACCATTCTATCAACAAATTTATATGCAAATCGTTGAACGGATTCAAAGTGGACTGCTATCAAATGGAGATTTTTTACCTTCATTACGCTCTATGGCGAACGATTTACAAATAAGTATATTAACCGTCCGTAAAGCTTATAAGAAGTTAGAAACGAAAGGATATGTATATATTGAGCAAGGGAAAGGCGTCTATATACATAAACACGAGCGTCGTAAATCTCAATCTCTACCGTATGATTGGCAACATACGAAATCAATCAATGTCATTCGATCTCAATATGTAATGAATCAACATAGAAAGTATTATGATTTTTCACAAGCTATTCTTTACCCTCGCCTATTACCGAATCCATTTCTTTCGGAGGAAATACAAAAAATAATAGATAAAGATCAAATGATATTAGCAACTTATGGACCAGTTCAAGGAGATGAAGGACTTCAATTAGAGATTGCAAAATATTTAAAGGACTATCAAAAACTATCTGTAGACCATTCTAATTTATTAATTACAAGTGGCGCCCAGCAAGGAATTGATTTAATCGCTCAAACATTATTAAAACCAGGTGATACAGTTATAATAGAGAGCCCGTGCTATGGTGCAGCAATTGATGTGTTTGTAAATAAAGGCGCTCAAATCATACCAATTGAGCTTGATGAACAAGGGATTCGTTCTGATTTAATCGATGAAGTTTGTCAAAAAAGGACGCCAACTTTACTATATGTAAATCCTACTTTTCAAAATCCTACAGGTACTGTTATGAGTAAACAAAGGCGAATGGAACTTATAGAACTGGCGGAGATATATCAGTTTTTTATAATTGAAGATGACTCGTTTGGAGAAATATATTTTGATGAGGCTACAATTCCGGCTCCACTTAAAATCTTTGATACAAACGGGTATGTCATATATTTAAAAGGATTCAGTAAAACATTAGCGCCAGGTCTGCGTATCGCAGCAGTAGCAGCGGAGGGGCCTGTCTTTGATTGGCTAAATGCTGTAAAAGCTTTGATGGATATAGGAAGCCTATTGTTAACTCAAAAAGCTATTCAACCTTTTTTACGAACTGAAAGAATGAAAAATCATTTAGCAAAGTTGCGAACTGCCTTACAAATACGACGCGATACTGCAGTAGAGATACTTTCCCCTCTAGCAGATACGATTCACTTCCAAAAACCACAAGGCGGTTTTAATTTATGGATTTCTCTTCCGGATTCAATGAATTCATTTGCATTATTAAAAAAGGCAAATGAATCTAACATTTCTTTTTTACCTGGAACTGCTTGTTTTGTTCATGAATCGAAACATGATTATTTACGTATCAGCTATTCTATGTTAAGTGAACAAGATACTCTGATTGGATTGAAAAAACTTCGTGAAGTAATTTACAATTTTCAAAATGAACATTGATCAAATTCTTTATTGTTCACATAGTACATAAAAATGAAAAGCAAGTATACACTAGTTCTTTCTAGCATATACTTGTTTTTCGTCATCCTAATCAATCTTACTTCTCTACTGGTTTTTTCAAATGCAAAAAAGATTTTCAATTTGCACCTTTCCTTGCTCTACTTCACCAAACAAAAGAAACGGATAGGTTTACCTTTTTTCATTTAAATAGTTTTGTAAACGGTGAATACGTCTTTATAATCCAAGTAATAAAAGATTGAAATGTATATGTATTTTTATCAATAATTACGCTTGTTAGACTGCCTATAACAGCACTCCCGATTATGTCAAATGGATAATGGTGCCCTACCCAAATACGTGAAAAACCTGTCAAAACCGCTAATAACCACATAATAGAACCAATGAAACGTTCACGAAGTAAAATGGAAGTTGCTACAGCAAAAACTAAAGCAGTATGTTTACTTGGGAACGAAGAATTATTCTTTGATGGGATAAGCAAATGAACGCGATGGACAATAAAAGGACGAGGTTTAAAATAAAAAAATTGGATGATACGGTTTATACATAAAGTGACTCCTGCTGAAATTCCTGCATACAAAATAATTTTTTTGTAGAAATTATTTCTAAACCACATACATATTAATATGAAAAGGTATAAATATCGAGTCTTCTGTGAGATAAAAACCATTATCGTATCCATAGTAGTTCCTCGTCCAGCAAGACGATTAATCGCTTTAAATAGCATATAATTCATTGCAACTGTTCTCCTTTATTTTCAGAAATATATAATGTCCTTTAACTTAACTAATAAAAAGCAAGTTATGACTAGATTACCTAGGGTCAGTTAGTCACAAATAAATTTAAAATGGCCCCCACAAACTATAAACCATCCCTCCAACAATGAATACTAAACCTAAAACTAACACGATAAAAGCGAGGATTGATTTTTTATTATCTTCCATGAATTTTACCTCCTATAAAATTAAAAATGTCGGTTCTGTATACATTTCCCCACAACAAAAACCTTTAGTCATAATTATGTCTAAAGGCTTTTATCAGCATACTTATAAGCAGAAACAAACTTTACATACGTCTAAGAAATTTTAAAACCTTTTTATTTGCCCTCGAATTTCTCCAGCTGGATGCTTTTCTGTATGAACGTTTACATAAGTATTACCGGTATCCATCTCTCTTGCAAGTCCTAATAAAGACATACCTTGTAAAGGACCAATAAGATCACTTTCTGTAATCACTCCTGTTACAACTCCTCTATTTACGCTAATTCCGTGTGTAACTGGTCCAAATAAAAAAACAACAGGTCTATTTTCTCCCCTTCTTCCTAAATGAATATGGGTAGCGGTTCCCTGTTCTATATCATGTACTACCAGTTTAAATTGAAGTCTCGTAAAATCACTGTTAAATCTAAATTGCGCTATTCCAAAAGCAGCTGTACAAACAGGAGGTATTTCCTCTCGACCTGTTAATTTAGCAATAAAACATTTGGACAAGACGTGGTTCACTTCCTTATTCATTTGATGCTATATATTATTCATTAGATAAAAAATCAGCTTGTTCATTTTCACTATAAAAGGAATGTGAACATACAAATCCTACACGTTTTCTTTCTAAATAACGCTTATAAAACTTTGCCATTGTTACTGCACCTCTAAAATCAAATCTAAAGCTTCTTAGCATCTTCCATTTTCAAAAGCAGCACACCATGATTGAATTAATTCTTCTTGATTTTTCAAAATGCGTAGAATGCTCTCCATTTAAACTCACTTGTACTATGATTCACTTTTAAAAAAATAAATCATATAGTTTTTTAAATAATCCCTAATAAAGTAGGTGAAGAATATGCCCTCCATTGTCGGAAATCTTGTCGTTCAAAATAGTAACGATCCTTTAAACTTAGGTGATTTTTATAACGTTTCTCCGAAAGAGAATACAAAAGCGTATAACGGCTCCGGATCATCTAATGTTGCTTTTGTTACTAGTACTTTTAACGGTGTAAGTACAACAAATACATTTGATTCTGATGTTGCAGAACAAAATCAAATTGGAACAGCTTAATCGTATGAAAAGGAATAAAATCAATTTTTATAAATTGTACACAGCACCAAATGGAATCGTTGAAA
Source organism: Bacillus pfraonensis (assembly GCF_050768835.1). Classification (NCBI taxonomy): domain Bacteria; kingdom Bacillati; phylum Bacillota; class Bacilli; order Caryophanales; family Bacillaceae; genus Bacillus; species Bacillus pfraonensis. The sequence continues at coordinate 7,793 of NZ_JAHCDO010000029.1, forward strand.
AATACATTCCATTTTGAATAATAATATACGTAGGATAATAATATGATATAACTGGGTAGTCAAAATGCATACCTTGCACCTGTAAGGTGTGTGCCTGCGCGTGTAGTGCTTGATGAACAGACTGAAGTGTACCTTGTGCTGCAGTATATGTTACAGCAGGGACCCGAATTTTATTATTAAAATATGGAACATTCATATTCATTTACCCCTTCTTATCTAATTATCCACATACTGTTTTATATACTATGGATATGCATTTCAAAAAGTTCCAAGTAATAACAAGATCTAACAGTCTTTTACCCACCACCGGAAGAAAATTCATAATAACAAAAAGAAGACTAAAAACCGATATATACAGAGTTTTTAGCCTTCTTTTCATTTTATATAATACTCATTGTTCTTTTAACACATTCCCTTCAAAATATTTTCCCCAATCAGGTTGTCTTCCATCAATATCTTTAAATCCATATTCTCTCGCTAACTCCCATGAGCTAAGTGCTTTTCCTGTTTTATTATGAACGTTCGTATCACTTGCTAAAGCGGCAATTGCTCTCCCTACAAAGAAAGGTGTTTCAGATGCGATAAAGTGAGGATCTTTCTTTGCACCTTCTTGCCAGTTTTCTTCTGTTACACCAAATAAATCTAACATTGCTTCAGAACGGAGAAAGCCAGGACTTACCGCAACAGCAGTAATACCATGTTGCTCTAAATCTTTCGCCATCGCTTCCGCTAAGTGAATTGTTGAGATTTTCGATAAACTATAATATAGGTTTCCACGATATTGATAATCTACACCATCTGTAATTTCAATTACGAGTCCCCTCTTGTTCTTCACCATAAGCGGTACACCATAATAACTCGTCATCATATGCGAATGGACAGCACGTTGTTGTATTAGTAATCCGTTATGTAAGTTATGTTCCCAAAACGGTTTTTCCCATTCAGTAAGCGGATCACCGCCCCAAACATCATTTACTAAAATATCAAGCTGCCCGCTTTGTTCTATTTGAATTCTTTCAAAGAGTTCTTTTATATCTTCTTCGACTGTATGATCAACTCGGACGGCAATCCCTTTTCCTCCTTGTTTTGTAACTAGTTCTGCTGTTTCTTCAATTGTTTCCGTTCTTCCCATTGATGATAAATTACCTTTTGTACTTCTTCCTGTTACATATACAGTTGCGCTCGCTTCACCAAGCATCATCGCAATGCCTCTTCCAGCACCACGTGTTGCCCCCGCTACGACTGCAACTTTTCCTTGTAATGGTTTCATATAAAATTCTCCTTAATGTTAATTTTTTAATTCAATCAATTTAGGTACATGCTCTCGATCATATTTTTTTGTATATTTTTCTCCATCTGAAGTAACAAATTGTAACGTAATCTTACCACAAACACCCGTGTAAAATTTGAACTCGCCTTGTGAATTTGAAATAGCACGTTCCTTATTTGTAATCGAATCTTCATAAATTTTTATATCTGTCTATATGAAGGATTAATCTTTCTTAAAATGGAAATCCACATCATTCACTTGTTTCATTTCCTCAATTACTCTATGAATTCCTACCTCAATTTTATCTTCTTTCACATTCGATACATTTAATTTTAAAAGTTTTTCTTTATGGAAAGAAGTCAAATAATTTTTATCAACAGTCTCTATAAATACTTGATTCTGCCTTAATTTTTTAATAAGCGTTTCCGTAACAATATTTTTTTGTAATGATAAACACGTATGTATTCCTATTTTGTTCCCTTTTTTATATGTAAATAGATGGTGATTTTCTTTATAAATTTCTTCAAGTATTTCAGATAATACCTTAGACCTAGCATAATAAGACAACCTAATTTTTTGCCGGTGTCGTTCAAACATCCCGCTTTTTATGTAAATTTCTAAAGCAGCCTGCGAAATCATTGAACTATCAATATCTAATAGTTTTTTATATGTATGAAACGCTTCTGCAATAGAAGGAGGAATAACTGCCACGCCTACACGTAAACCCGGGAAAATAATCTTTGAATAACTTTTTAGATATATTACATGTGAGGAATTATCGTAACTATATAGTGGATCTTCCTTTTGATTTTGTTCTAAATCTGCTAAATAATCATCTTCTACTATAAATACATTGTATTTCTTTGCAAGAGAAATAATCTTTTCTTTTTCTGTCTTAGAATATGAAGTGCCAAGTGGATGATGAAATCTTGGAATTGTATAAAAGAACTTAATTTTTTCCGTTTCGAATATCCTTTCTAACTCAATTAAATCAATACCTTCAGCAGTACGTTTTATACCCATTACAGGGATTCTATTTGTTTCTAGATATTCAATGTATAGATGATAACTAGGTTGTTCAATAAGTACTGCTTTATTTTGATTTGGAAATGGTATCGAAGTTAATATTGCTAGTGCTTGCTGGACTCCTGAAGTGATAAAGATGTTTTCTTCTTTTGTGAAAACTTGATAATTTGCTAGTTGTTTTTGTACAACTGAAATTAAAGATGGTAACCCTTTAGGTGTACCGTATATAAACAAATCATTCTTATACGTATCAATCGCCTTATTAATACAATGCTGAAAATCTAAGTAAGGAAATACATCAAGATCCGGAGCTGATGAAGCAAAATCAATTTTTTCCGTTTCATCTACTTCATAATTCGCCATTTTCTTCACTACATAATAGCCACTTTGAGGTACGGAATAAATAATATGACGCTTCTCTAATTCATGAAGCGCACGTATAATTGTTGCTTTATTGCACTGATATTGTGTCACAAGTGAGCGTATCGACGGTAATTTCTTTCCTTCTTTTATCTCTCCTTTTTGGATCATGCTTTCTAAATCATTTAATATATTTAAATATTTATACATGATTATCCCCCATGTCTATTTTGTACCGGTACAGTTTATATTTGTTCACATTGTAGCACTGACTCAGAAAGATTACCATGTACATATACTGGCCAGTAACAAATTGACTATATGAGGTGAAATTATGAAAAATATAACGAAAGCATATTTAGCCGCATTACTATATGCATTTATTATTGGTTTTTCATTTATGTTTGTGAAATTAGCATTAACAGTTACAAGCGTCCTTGATACACTTGCTCATCGTTTTACGGTTGCTTTTTTAATAGCGACTATTCCTGTCATATTTGGTTTTGTAAAGCTAAATATTTCATCCAAAACCATACTTGCAATTTTGCCAATAGCAATATTTTATCCAGCACTATTTTTCGCTTTTCAAGCTTTCGGTTTAGTATATACAAGCTCATCTGAAGCTGGAATTATACAAGCTGCTATACCTATATTTACAATGATTTTAGCTTCTTACTTTTTAAAAGAATATACAAATGTATGGCAAAAAATATCTGTACTCATTTCTGTAATGGGCATCATTTATATATTTGTAATGAATGGTATGGAAACGCATGAAACTAGCTTTATTGGAATTATCCTTATTCTGTTATCAGCATTATCCTCTGCTTGCTACAATGTATTAGCTAGGAAAATGACAAAAAAATTTAAGTTAATAGACTTAACATATATGATGACAATGATTGGTTTTCTTAGCTTCAATTTAATAGCTATCATTGAGCATATAAATAAAGGCACCGTAAATGTATACTTTAAACCATTTACAAACGGGACATTTCTTTTATCCATTTTATATTTAGGATTACTATCTTCCTTGCTAACAGCATTCTTACTCAATTATTCATTGTCTTATATTGAAGCAGCTAAGATGAGTGTCTTTAGTAATCTATCTACTCTTATCATGATTATTGCAGGGATATTATTCTTACACGAACAAATCGCATACTATCATATCGTTGGAGCTATGCTGATCATCCTTGGTATAGTCGGCACCAACTTTTGGGGTAAAAAAGGAATTTATAAGAAAGAAAAGAATACCTCTATTAGTAAATAAAAAGTGAGGGATATTTCATGCAGCAGACAATACCTATCAATATTAGTAATATAGATGAATTAATAAAAAAATTGGATATACTATTAGATATATCAATATCTTCTAGTCAAGAGCTTGAGAATTGGTTAATACAACAATCACAGACTTTAAATTCTATCAATGAACAACTTATGAAACATTATATCGCCTTTCAACGAAATACGAATGATATAGAGGCAAAAAACACTGTTGACTTTAATCAAAAGTACGTACAGCCTATATTAAAACGTTATAAAAATCTATTAGACCAAAAATATTATGACTCACCCTACCGCTCACAGTTAAATCCTTCTCAGTTTGAATTCTTAGATAAAAAAATTAAAAATACTAGAGAACTCTTTAACGAAGAAAATATTAGTTTAGAAATTACTGAAGATGAGTTGATAACAAGATATTTTGAAATCACTGGTAACCTCGCTTCCATGTGGAATGGTGAAGAAGTAAATCTGTCTGAATTAAATGTCTATCTACAAGATCCAGATCGAAGCATTCGTCAAAAAGCAATGACTGCTATCTCTGAAAAATTTCTATCCGTAGAAAATGAGATTCAAGAAATCTTAAATCGCTTAATTATTATTCGGACAATAAAAGCTAGAAATGTGGGTTTAACGAATTATCGTGACTACATGTTTAAAAAATATGAGCGTTTTGATTACACTGCTGAGCAATGTAATCAATTTGCTGAATCTATTCGTAAATACGTTGTACCGCTTCAAGAAAAAATTCATAAGGAATTACAGAAAAAGCTTCAGGTAGATACATTACGTCCGTGGGATATACGTGCTGTACCTGCAGACCATAAACTTTTACAACCTGTAAAAAATGAAAAGGAATTAATAGAGAAAAGTAAAGCGCTTTTTACTAAGCTTGATTCAAGCTTTTCAGCTCTTCTAGAAAAGATGCATAACCATCTAGATTTAGAAAGTAGAAAAGGAAAAGCACCAGGTGGATTCTGTGAATATTTGCCCCTATCTAAGTTATCATTTATTTTTATGAATTTAACAAAAACACAAGATGATACTGTTGTTTTCTTACATGAGATGGGTCACTGTATTCATCATGATTTAATGAAAGATATTTTAATACACCAATATCAACATTTACCAATGGAGACTGCTGAATTAGCAAGTATGACAATGGAATTATTCACAATGGATAACTGGGATGTTTTTTATAGTAATAAAGAAGATCTCAAGCAAGCTAAGCAAGAACAATTAACACAAATTATAGAGTATTTACCAATTACTCTAATCATTGATCAATTTCAACACTGGTTGTATGAGAATCCAAATCATACCGCTGAAGAAAGAAATGCTAAGTTTTTAGAGCTCTCTACAACATATAATTCAAGCACAGTAAATACAGATGGGTATGAAAGTTGGATAGTCGCACAATGGCTATCTGTACTGCATATTTTTGAAGTGCCTTTTTATTATATTGAGTATGCAATTGCACAAATTGGCGCTCTGCAAATGTATAAACAATATAAAGAAAATCCTCAGCAAGCATTACAAAACTATAAAAAAGCTTTATCTTTAGGTAGCTCTAAATCTGTAAAAGAAATATATGAAGCCGCTGGAATTCAATTTGATTTTTCTGGTGAAACAATAAAAGAAGTAATAAGTTTTGTAGAAGAAGAATTAGAATTACTAGAAAAAATATAAGTAATTAAGAATACGATGCATGTTCCTTTATCTTTAGACCCTAATTTTAAAATTAGGGTCTAAGTTTATTAATTTAAGTTTACATAAAAAAATTATAGAAACCTTATCTTTCATGAAGTAAATTTAATGCTCGGCAACAGTCTGTAAAGAAATACACTCTACTTATAATCAGTATCCGGTACACTTTTTTCTAATTGCTGAAATAGCGTTCCAAAAGAACAATTAGTAACTGTCTATACTTCTATCGGAACTGTTACAACAGGTACATTTGGCATAACCTCACTGTTAATGGGATTGCTCGGGTGGCTATGTCGGTGTTCGAGGAACTTTCATTGCGTGTGGAATAGCGCTTGCCATTACCAATTTAGTTGCATATAGAAACAAACATTTATTCACAAAATAGTATGTAGGTTAAGACTGAAAGATTATTAAAAAGGCACCCTCGGATCCATACTACTATTTGTCATTAAGGAACACCCCTCTTCAATTTTCCAATCAATTAACAGTCAAGAATGATCATTCTCAATGCCTCCAAAAGGTTGTGGACAGACTCATCCCTATGACCGCATTTCTTCTTACGACAATAGGTGATCGTTTCAATGGCTGGTTCGAGTGTTTCAGAATCACTTTCTTTCTCAGCTTCATTAAACAGTTCTAAAGCGAGTTGATTATCATGATTAAACAAAAAAATCACAATACATGTGCTGTTTCGTTTATCCCTTCATTTTTTTATCTGATAACAAACTTTCCCCACACCTTTTCTGTATTTTTATCATTATTAACACTTCTTCTAATATTTTTATTTATTGATAAACATATTTTTAACCTATAATTATTACATAATAATATAATTAATTTACGTCTTTATTTCTAATTTTATTAACTACTAACTTTATATCTTTCATACCATTTTTCCCACTCATCTTTTGGAAACTTCATATCATGTCCATCTAATACGGAAGAAAACATTTCTAAGCATATATGCCATCCAGATAAGTCTTTTGGGGTGTGATTGTTTATTTCATGAATGAACTCCCTTAAAATCAATAGACGACCTTCAGGATTTTTATGTATTTCAAATCGAACTCGGTCTTCTCCCCAAGTAAATTCCAATACGGAATTCATTTGACATTCCAAAATATCGATATCAATGCATTCTTCAGAACCATCCATCATATCAAACTTTATCATACCTCCCTTTCGCAAATCCTCTATGTGAAGGTTCGGCATCCATCTTGCTAGCTTCTCATTCTCTGTTAATACAGCCCAAACTTGTTCTACCGAATAATGTAATGGGCGACTAAATTGGGCTACATATTCATTATTTATTTTCTCTATTAGAGCTAACATTATCATACCTCCAATTAAATCCGCTTTAAAGAACATACGTTCGCTATATTTTAGTATCACATCAAACACATGAAAAAGCAAATAAAAAACATATGATTCTATAAAAATGCAAATCCTTCAGTTTCGCTTAAAGTATGAAACTGAAGGATTTTTCTATTTTCATTTAAACGTTACAATGTATAATACATTTCATACTGAGCCAACGAACTTTTTTCGAATCCACACTTTTTTACAAACCCTTCAAGTAAACCATTATTAGGAAATCCAATAGAAAGACTGGACAGCTGTAATTCTTTACTCACTGTTTGCAACAGACTTGTAGCTATTCCAACGCCTCTATATTCTTTATCAACAAACAAACAACTAATTTTACCATTAGCACTAGTACATATACATCCTTTTAAATCATTATTAATATAGGCTCCATAATATGTATTTTCAGTTTTCTCTATATAATCGATATCATTTTACCAATTTATATGGAAGTTTAACCATTTTTGTATTCCGTTTTGAAATTCGCTAAACTTAGTTTGCTTTATTTCAACATTTTGTAGAGTCTGACTTGTCAAATTAGAAAGTTCCTTTAAATTATAGTAAGACAGATCAGATACTTTTTCATACCCTAGCTTCTTATAAAATTGAATCGCTCTATCATTACCGACAATGACTTCAAGAAAAAGCTGCTGGCATCCGTTTTTTATCGCTTCTTCTTTATGAAGTTCAAATAATTTATGACTAATGCCAGTCCCGCGAAAATCAGGATGAACCGCTAATGTGCCGCATCTCATTGTTTGTATGCTTTCATAGTTTTTGATTCCGCCAAGTATAACACCGACTGGTTTATTTTCATCTAATGCAATATGAGAATGCTCAAGTTTATTTCCTTCTGGACCGAAAAATCTTTTTATGAAGTCTTCTTTTGAAACTTCCATCTTTATAAGATAATCAGAAAAACCATCTCGAAAAGCTTCGTATACGAAATCGATATTTACTTCGCTACACTTTTTATATTGAATCATATTAAAATTTCCATCTACCTTTCCTACTAATTTGAAATAAATGGACATTTCCCACTATACATTTCATCATGAATTTGTTTTATAATAAACGGCGCAATATCTCCGTTTTGAATCGTAATTCCTGGTAAATCTCTGAGACTCTCTTTTATTTTACCGATCCCTTCCCCGTCTACAACAAAAGGTAATCGTACAATCGTCCAATTCACATTACTATCTCGTATCAGTTGCAGTTCTTTATACTTATCTTTCATCATATCTGAAAGAAACAGACGAAATAACATTGCCCCTATTTTATTTAATACACTCTTAGCATCTCCTTGTACATCCATTGATCCTCCAGAAATAAGAATATATCGCTTGATCCTGTATTCTCTCATTACTTCTAAAATATGATTTGTAACTGTACTAAATATATATGACTCTTTTTTAGGCTGCCCCACTGCATTAATAACAGCATCGCAAGCTTGCAGTAACTGACGTATTGCAGACAGGTCGCGTGCATCTCCTTTTACAACTTCCAAATGTTTATGCGATATTTTAAACTTTTGTGGGTTTCGTGTAAGAATACGGACAAAGTACCCTTCTTGTAGTGCTTGAGTTACAAGGTATTTACCAGCCTTTCCATTTGCGCCGATAATTGCTATTTTATTTATTATTTGCATGACTAGGCTCCTTTAATAAAACATTAATGTATTAACGAACTGTCGTTACTTCGTATACACGTAAAAACGCAAGTAAATATTCACATGCCCTCTCACAAGCGAACATTTTAAAAATCTTTTGTTCTTCTACTGTTCTATCATTCGCTTGATCTGAAGCTGCTTTTAAACAAAGAAAAGGCTTTTTATTCACATGACATACGTATGCAAAAGCTGCTACTTCTTGATCGACAGCTATTGCACCATATACAGTATGTAATAAATATCTTGTTTCCGTACTTCGAATACGCTGATCTCCGGATATGAAGGTCCCGAAATGTACTGGGTCATAAGAGCGTACTTTTTTTATTTTCCTTACGAGATATTGCGTTGTTTCAATAGGAGCTGTTCTGCCAGTATATAAATCGAAACTATCTGTTCCTGTTCCCGCAGCTGTTACATCATGCTGTAGAGTATTAAGTGCAACAACAATATGACCATTTTTTACTTTTTCGGATAAACTTCCACAAATACCTGTCATAAATAACTGTTCAGGTTTAAATTCACTTATTAGTAACTGTACGCAACTCGCACAGTTTACTTTTCCAACGCCTGTAATTACAGATATTACTTCTAACTCATCTATAGAATGAAAATGAAATTCCCAAGCCGCTCGTTTTTCTACACGATGACTTGGATAATGTTGATGCAAATATGTAAGCTCTGGTTCCCATGCTGATACAATTGCAATACGTTTCATTACATTTTTCACTTCCTCCTATTTTCATTTGAATCATTCATCCATACTTTCTCTTTCATAACATGGAATCCACTCTCTGTATTTTATATATAAATCTCGTATCATTTCTTTATTCTTCGCAATCACCTCACATCCTCTATCATCGTAAATAAACATAATAATATCTTTAGTCACATTTATAAAAAATACATCTAAATTCATTCTTACATTCTTTCTAATTTTTAAGCCATTCTATTTATTTTATATTTCAAATCCCAATAAGCTTCCTCTAGCCATGGGTGTAAAACCTTAAGAGTCTCTCTTCTTTCCCATAAATATGAAATATACACAAAAGCCGCATGCTCAAGGGACTTTTCTAAAGCTGACTGAAGTTCTAAAATATAAGGTGGTGTCCCTTTTTGATCCCACTCTATTTTGTCTGCAACAAATAATACAAGATCAATTTGAGACGCATCTTTTTGTAGTGTTGTATGACAACCGATTGCTTTTAATATGGTTTCATTCTTAACTTTAAAAATCTCTGCTGCAATAACCTTTGAGATTTTTTGATGAATAATCATGGGAAATTCTCGTTCCTCTTGTAATATCTCTATCCCTAATTCCTCAGCAACTTTAATGCGTTCATTATTAGGGTATATTGCGCTAATATCATGCAAATAACCAGCAATAGCAGCTTGTTCTTCATTGAGTTGAAATCTTTTTGCTATTTTCCTTGCCTCATTTGCAACCCGCACTGAATGTTCATAAATAAACAAATGATTATATTCTAACAAAAAAATTTTATATCTTTTTCCCAATCTCCACTTGGCTCAAATGTAGCTAGTTTTTTATGTAACACGTTACTCTCTCCTAACAAAACTGACATTCTATATATGATAAGAAACAAAGCATCCTCTTATTTTTATTCGTGATATGTTTTTTAAATCCTTTCCCATACGTTACATGAAATTTTATATAATCTTAACTCCCAAACACCTAAATGTTTGTTATTATATTAATGATGATGAAATGTAGAGAGAGGAATTAAACATACGATGGAAAGAAATATATTAATTATTGATGATGATAAAGAGATTGTAGAATTGCTTGCCGTTTATTTACGAAATGAAGGTTATAACATTTATAAAGCCTATGATGGTGATGAAGCGTTACATATGCTCTCGCTTCATCAAATTGATCTTATGATTTTAGATATCATGATGCCGAAGCGTAATGGATTAGAAGTTTGTCAGCAAGTTAGAGAAGAAAATACGGTGCCTATTCTTATGCTAAGCGCAAAAGCCGAAGATATGGATAAAATCCTAGGTCTTATGACAGGTGCTGATGATTATATGATTAAACCTTTTAATCCATTAGAATTAATCGCTAGAGTTAAAGCGTTATTGCGTAGATCCTCCTTCCAGTACGCTGCGTCGCAAATACAAGAAGATGGGATTATTCGGATTCGTTCTGTGGAAATACATAAGCATAATCATACTGTTAAAGTAAATGGGGAGTATATTAAACTTACATCTATTGAATTTGATATCTTATATTTACTTGCTAGTAATACGGGTAGAGTATTTAGTTCAGAAGAAATATTTGAACGTGTTTGGAATGAAGATGGTTATGGTTCTAATAAAACTGTAATGGTTCATATTAGCAACTTAAGGGATAAACTTGAAACAGGAACAAATAGTGAAAAACTCATTCATACTGTTTGGGGAGTGGGTTATAAAATTGAAAAATGAAACGTTTGATATATTGAAGGTCATCCCAAAATGGAAAATTGCATTTTGGCTTTTAGTTTCTATTTTACTTACACCAATTACTGAGGTTGTCATATCCCGTCTTGTTACAAGTGTAATTGATAGTTCCCTTACATTAACAGCATTAAGTGGAGAATTTGTCAGGATTGTCGGATACGAAAAGTATAGGGGATTAAAAGAGTCTCTTTGGACAATGATGGGATCCTATCTGTTTTTATTCTCCATTTTTTCATTCTATGTTTATATTTTTTATCGCCACGAAAAAAAACTATATTATGAAGTGTGTATAAAGCAAATGATTGAAGAAATTCGTTATATTGCAGATGGTAATTTTAATCATAAAGTATCTATTTTACAACATGATTATTTAGAAGATTTAGCAACTGGTGTTAATCGCATTGTAGAACAGTTAAAAATTTCGATTGAAGAAGAGCGTCAAACCGAACAAGCAAAAAGTGAACTGATCACAAACGTATCACATGATTTACGGACACCGTTAACGTCCATAGTTGGTTATGTTAATCTCATTCATCATGATAATTACAGGGATGAAGTAGAATTACGTCATTATATTCAAGTTATTTATGATAAGGTAACCAGGTTAAACATGTTAATGAATGACTTATTTGAATATACCCGTGTTCAAAATAAAGAGTTACAACTAAATACTGTACCTATTGATATAATTGAATTGCTTGGTCAACTATCAGTTCAATTCCGTATGCAATTTCAAGAAGCGAATATTGAATGTAGACCTTCATTTCCGTCAGAAAAACTAATGGTACTTGCTGATGGAGATAAATTGGTACGTGTATTTGAAAATTTAATTATGAATGCGATGACTTATGGAAATGATGGGAAATTCATTGATATAACAGCGTATCAAAACGGTAAAATGATTGCAATCGATATTACCAATTACGGCCAGCCTATCCCAAGTACAGATTTACCACATATTTTTGAACGTTTCTATCGTGTTGAAAAATCCCGTTCTACATATACGGGAGGATCAGGCCTTGGTTTGGCCATCGCCAAAAGTATTGTAGAGATTCATAATGGAACGATTGAAGTATATAGCAATGATGAAAAAACAATATTTACTGTAAAGCTTCTACCATATAAACAATAAAAATATTTCGTCTCAATAACCAAATAAATTATCTACTAAAACAAAAAAAGTATTGTATTTTTTAATACAACAAAATAATGATACTATCTCAAAAAGAATCATTTCGAGATAGTATCATCCTAACTGGCATTTTAATACTCTGAGTCATCTAATATATATTGTTTCACGATTTCAAGGAAATGCTCTTTACTTTCCCTCCTCTCTATCATCCCCTCTGGTAGCTATTGGAGAAATGATAGTCCCTTCCCTTTGTTGTAAAATATTAAAATATGAATATGTAGGGTTATTGCCTCTGAACCATTATTTACTGTAATCAAAATGATTACCTAATAAGAATTGAAAATTTGCTTTATTGAGAAGTCTCTGCTTCAGTGATAATCGCTGCTTTATATAGTTTTTTCAAACTTTACACATATGTCATTTTTTCAATATAAACTTATATAAATTAACAAAGTTTTGAGCGATACTTGATAATTCATGATACTTCAACCAAATTAACCCTGTAGAGGCCGCTAAATCTGTATCAGCAATTTGAAAAGCTTGTATAGGATAATCTTTATATCGCTGAATTACGGTTTCCGGAACGATGGAGGCTCCAAAGTCAGACGCAACTAAATCTAATAGAACAGATATATCAGAACATTCAGCAATGATATTCGGGCATAACTGATATTTAGAAAATAAATCCAAAATCATATTGTATACCCCTAATCCCTCTGTACTAGGCAAGATTAATGGTAATTTTTTTATCTCCTCCAAAGTAACTTTATGATTAGCTAATTGCTGTTTTTTTGAAGTAATAAAATAGAACGGTTCTGTATGAAGATGGATAACAGAAAAGTCGTCCAACATCAGCGGCAAGCGAATGATCGCCAACTCTACTACTCTATCTCTCACTAGCTGACAAAGCTGAGCTGATTCATTTTGTTGAATTTTATACGTAACTCTAGGATACCTTTCATGAAATTGTTGCATCAAGTGAGGTAATTCGACTACTGATAAAGTATTGACACCAAGTGTCAGCCTACCTGTTATTCCATTCCCCACTTCTTTTACTTCCGATTTTGCTTCTTCTAATAACTGCGTCATTTTTAATGCATATTTATATAAAGCTTGACCTGCTTGCGTTACTTCTAAAAATTTTCCGGATCTCTCAACCAATTTAGTTCCTAGTTCCTGTTCCATCGCTTTTAAGTGTTGGCTGAGCGGAGGTTGCGAAATATGAAGCCTATGAGCAGCAGCCGAAATTTGTCTTTCCTCTACAATCGCAATAAAATAACGCAGTTGTCTTATATCCATAAATAGAAAACACTCCCTTGTGTATACGAAAAACTTAAGTGAAATTAATTTTTTTTATATTTTTCATATATTCTTCTTTAGTTTATCATAATCTTATGAATCTTTTTTAGATTTCTCTTGTAATATTCCCTGACTTATTGGAATTCCTCAAGGGAAAAAAGACCATTTTAATTATTTATAAAAGAAAGGACGGGATACTCTATGGACTCCGCTTTTTGGTTAATAAATGCCAAATTAGAAAACGGTCATCACGTTGAAAATGGTACCGTTATAGGAACAAAAACAGGCTCTTACCACCTTCTTATTGACAATGAAAAAATCGCAAAAATTGTTACGACTGATGAACCTTTTCAAGATCGTCTACCGAAAGTAGATGTGAAGCAGCTATTAATACTTCCATCGTTTATTGAAAAACACTGTCATTTGGATAAAACGATAGTGGGTGATCGTTGGAGAGCAGTAACACCTGTAAACAGTATTTTTGAACGACTTGAAATGGAAAAAGAGGTTCTTCCCTCTTTGTCTACTACTACTCAGGAGCGGGCGGAACATCTACTGGAGACTTTCTTAAAAGCTGGAGCTACCCATATTCGTACGCATGTAGATATTTATCCAGAAATCGGTTTGCAAAATTTAGAAGCTATTCAAAAGGTATTACAAACATTTGACGGCAAGTTATCTTATGAAATTGTTGCTTTCCCGCAGCACGGTTTATTGCGCACGCAATCAGGGAATCTAGTAAGAGAAGCAATTCGCCAAGGTGCCTCTCTTGTTGGTGGTGTTGACCCGGCGACTGTTGATGGGAATATCGAAGCATCATTACAAGAGATGATTGAGATTGCTGTTGAAGGAAATTCAGGTATCGATTTACATTTACATGATGCCAATGATCTTGGTATTTTAACGATGAAAAGGCTAGCTACCCTTACAAAAGAAGCCGGTCTGCAAGGAAAAGTCGCTATTAGCCACGCATTTGGTCTAGGAGATATTCCGCTACATCAAGCAAGTGAGATGGCAGAACTATTGGCTGATGCAGGAATTTCAATTATCACGAGCGTTCCAATTGACAGAAGTTTCCCTCCTGTAGGGTTATTACATAGTAGAGGCGTGGACGTTGCCGTCGGATGTGACAATATTTTTGATGTTTGGTCGCCATTTGGCAACGGTGATATTCTCGAACGCACCAGCCGTTTAGCGGAAATTTCAAATTGGGTAGATGAACAGTCCTTGGCACAAACTCTCGGATTTATTACGGGAGGAAAGACACCGCTCAATCATGAAGGGAAACAAGTTTGGCCGCAAGTCGGAGACGATGCAAATATCGTGTTTGTCGAAGCATCCTGCTCCGCTGAGGCTATTGCAAGAAGAGCAAAGCGCGCAGCCACTATGTTTAAAGGGAAAATCGTTACAGGTTTACTTTAACTGAGTGGGAAAAGCAAGAGCTTGATAGTTTATTTTAATGCAGCGATTAGGTGATAAAATGCATATCTTATTTAGGTTCCATGCAAAGCTTATAAAAGGAGGAAGTTCCAGATGGATCAAGAAAACAAAGGTTTTTCTCGCAGAAAGTTTCTAGGTAACGTCTGCAAAATTGGAGGGGCTACAGCAGTTCTCGGCGTCACGGACGCAATGGGATTATTTGTTCCTGAAACTGTAAGCGTAAGCGCAGACGCAAAAGAAAAGAAAGATGATCACAACATCAAAAACCCGAAAAAAAATAGCTCCTACATGCTGTTGAATGTGCGATTAGAAAGCGGATATAGATATGAAAATGGTCAGGTTGTCGCAACAGATACCGTACTCTGCAATATTCAAATCGATAAAGGTATTATTACAAAAATATTAGATACAAAAGTTCCTTATAAAAAGAATATCGATCGCTATGATGCAAAAGGCATGCTGCTGCTTCCTTCCTTTAAAGATATGCATATTCATTTGGATAAAACTTTTTTTGGTGGTCCTTGGAGAGCTGCAAGTCAAAGAAAAAGCATTTTTGACATGATTGAAGTTGAACAGACGCTGCTACTTGAATTGCTGCCAACTGCCCAAGAGCGTGCGGAAAAATTAATTGAATTGATTCTCAGCTACGGATCAACATTTGCCAGAAGTCACTGCAACATTGATCCCGTCGTTGGCCTCAAAAATCTCGAGAGTTTAAAGCGCGCCTTAGCGAACTATTCAGATAAGCTATCGTACGAAATTGTCGCCTTCCCTCAACACGGCTTACTTCGTTCCAATACAGAGGGATTGCTACGAGAAGCTATGCAACTCGGAGCGACACATGTTGGCGGATTAGATCCAACTTTGGTTGACGTAGATATGGAAAAATCGCTGCAAACTATGGTCCAAATTGCGGTGGACTACAAGGCAGGCATTGATATTCACCTTCATGAAGGCGGCGATACAGGCTTGAAAGCAATTCGTCGATTAGCAGATTTAACTGAAGAAGCCGGTCTGCAGGGCAAAGTGACAATCAGCCACGCCTTCTCTCTCGCCTCGCTGACAGCCGGCGCCGACATCGAAATGGCAAACCGCCTTGCTTCACTGGGCATCTCGATTGCGTCAACTGTTCCAATAGGCAAAAATACGATGCCGATTCCACTTCTTCAAAAGCAAAAGGTGAATGTCATGCTTGGCAATGACAGTATTACAGATCACTGGTCCCCGCTCGGGATTGGTGACACGCTGCAAAAAGCCCATCTTGCTGCAGAGCTGTATGGATGGTCCTACGAATACAACTTGTCTCGCGCACTTTCTCTTGCTACCGGTGGCATTACGCCATTAGATGAGTCCGGTAAGCAAGTTTGGCCAAAGGTTGGCGATGCTGCTACCGCCGTACTCGTTCCAGCAAGCTGTTCGGCCGAAGCAGTAGCCCGGCTGCCAAAGCGCGCTGCCGTGCTACATAAAGGTACTCTGTCTGCGGGTTCTCTTGATAAAGCAAAAAACTAATCGATGCGAATACGAATAAAATTGACAAAGCTTTGTTTGGTATGCAACCGAGTAAATGAAAATGAATGAAAGGCGGAAAAACTACACAATAATTTCCACCTAAAGATGCTTTTTCCGAAATGTTTCCTAACATTGCTATAAGCATGTAAAAGGAATTATAAAATTCAATACTAAGGAGGATCTTATGTTTCAGAATATTGGAATCCCAGGATTATTACTCGTCTTAATACTCGCCCTGATTATTTTTGGCCCTTCTAAGTTACCGGAACTAGGAAGAGCATTCGGATCAACATTAAGAGAATTTAAAAAATCTACTAGAGATCTTATCACAGATGACACAGATGAGTTACAAAAAAATCTTAATAAGAAAGAAAAACTAGACAAATAGATGAATAGGAGATGTAGAGTATGTCTTACATCTCCTATTTCATGGGGTGATTAATATTGGAAGATAAAAATATGAAAACCGTTCAGCACCTTGAAGAGTTACGTAAACGTATTATTATCACTTTAGTTGCTTTTTTGCTGTTTTTTATACTAACATTTATATATGTACAAGATATTTATCATACACTGGTCAAAGATTTGCCATTTAAGCTAGCTCTATTAGGACCAAGTGATATCTTACTCGTTTATTTAACAATTTCCGCAATCGCTGCCGGCACGGTTACTATACCAGTTGCTGCACATCAAACTTGGTTGTTTGTACGTCCAGCGTTAACACCAAAAGAACAAAAGGTTACAATCGCTTATATTCCAGCACTTTTGATTCTATTCCTATTGGGGATTAGTTTTGGTTATTATATTTTACTTCCTCTTGTATTAAATTTTTTAATATCACTATCAAATGATATGTTTACTACTTTCTTTACAGCGGAGAAGTATTTCCAATTTTTGCTTCATATGACTTTGCCCTTTGGATTTCTATTTGAATTACCAGTTGTTATTATGTTTTTAACAAGTTTGGGAATTATCAATCCATACCGTCTGCAAAAAATTAGAAAATACGCCTATTTTCTATTAATAGTCGTTGCAGTTTTAATTACGCCGCCAGATTTTCTATCAGATTTCCTTGTAGCTATACCGTTACTACTCTTATATGAGGGAAGCCTCAGCTTATCTAAATTTGTATACAAACGGCAGCTAAGTGCTAAAGAAAGGAACAAAAAAACATACGAATATGTTTAATTTTTCAACTTGATGAAGCCCATGGAGTTTTTCCATGGGCTTTTACAGTATATCGAATTTTCACTATCAAGGTGAAAAATAAAGATCTAGAATATAAAGTGAAACTTTAATCAGCCCTCACCAATTGGGCCGTTAGTGCGGGATAAATGGTTTACATATTTTCAATGTTTTCCACTAACGTATAGTACCCACCTTCTACTCCTTCAATTAGGTGCTTAATCTTGTTTAAATGTTCGGAGAAGTCATTTTTCTCTAACCAGTTTTTATGATATTCAATACTCTCAAAAGTAGTCATCATAATTGCCTTATTATTATCAACAGATCGATGCCAACGACTACTAATCCAACCAGGAATACCTTTCCTCTTAAAGTTAAGTAATTCTTCAGCTTGGATAGCAACTAATTCATCTAGTTTACCTGGTTTGGCAGTAAATACATTAATCCACACTATTACTTTATTAGATTTCATCTACATCCCCCTTGAAGTAAAAAATCACCTTTTCTACATGAAATATCATGTATATCCGGAAAATTGATACTGAAATCTAGGTTGTTCATAAATATCCCTCCCGTACTTTTAGATTAGTTTTACTTTCATTTTAAGGATATTTCAATACCTTAACTTGATAGCAATGCGTATTCCTATTCAAGCTAATATACAAATAACATCAATAAACTTGTAACAATCCCGACCCAAATGCAGAGAATAAAACAATAGCCCATGATATCTTTAATTTTCAACCCTAGCACTCCTAATAGAGGTAGTGCCCAGAACGGCTGAATCAGATTTGTCCATGCGTCCCCCCATCCTACCGCCATAGCGATAGTAGCTGGATCTACACCTAGCTTCAACCCTGCTGGGACCTGCAGTGGTCCTTGCAAAGCCCATTGCCCTCCGCCAGATGGCGCCAATAAGTTCACCAATCCCGCTGACCAATATGTAAAAATATCAAATGTATCCTTTGACGCAATGGATGCCATCCATTCGATGATAGAGCTTCCCAATCCTGAACTTCCTAAAACAGCAATAATTCCTGCATAAAACGGAAACTGTAGGATAATTGGAGAAATGGATTGCGCGGATTCTTTGAATCCTTGTGCAAAATTGCCAAGAGAACCATGTAGTAGTAAACCGAGTGATAAGAAAAACAAATTAATGATATTTAAATCTAAGCTACGACCATTCATGAATTCATACACACAATACAACGTGCCGATCATACCTAATACTATTCCTAAAACCGGTGTCCATTCCAATTTTTCCGCAGTAGTTAAATCCTTTTGAGGTGGTTTTACAAAAGAATTTGTATCTATTTCGGGTGCTTTATACCTAATAATTCCGCTTTTTGGAGCCATAAGTACGATAATAATTGGCATCGTGATGAATAGAGTGAAAAAAATAATTAGAGTAGAGTAGCTAAAGATTGTTTGTGAGGTAGGAATAATTCCAATCATATCTGCAAGAAAATGATCTTTTGTGGCAATTGTCAAGCCAATGGAACTGGAGAGGCCTGCGCTATATAAGGCTGTCGGAGCATAAGCGGCTGCAACGAGTAATGGAAAATGTGCATCTGGATTTTTTTTCGCTACTTCCTTCGCAATGATTGCTCCTACAACTACTGCTAATCCCCAATTGATATAGTATGCAATTGCACTGATCAAAAATGTCATCGTATAAGCCTTTTGAGGTGTGTCGGCTAACTTGGCAACAGACTGCAAACCTCTATTAATAAACGGGACGGAAGCTAACGTCATCCCCGTAACCATTAGCAATACCATTTGCATTGTAAAAGTTAAATAAGTCCAAAAACCATCCCCCCAAGATTTTACGATTGCGTATGGCTTTGTAGGGTTCATCAACAAGGCTACCATGAAAGTGAATAAAGTGAGCAGCACAGCGATAACAAAGGCATCCGGGACATATTTCTGAGACCACCTCGAAAATACATTTGCACACCTTGTAAGTAATGATTCTTTCTTTATTGGATTTGTATTCTTCTCCAACAGGGAATGCTTCATAAATATTCTCCTTTCCAAATTTTAATTAGGTAAATATGAATAACATTCCACAAAAGGAGATAAATTCCTTTATGCATACAGATTCTTTCCCCACTGGACTCAAAGGGATTTTTCATCTCTAACTGCTATTTCTATCTCATAATTTACTTCTGTCTTCTAATGCCTAATCTTCTTTATGTTTAAATATGAATGAAAGTACATTTCCTCCCTCATCATGACCATAATTATCCAATCTTTATATTTTCCTTATAATTCTTTAGAAATTCTTTAACTTTTCTTTCCCCCTAGTTAACTATTAATTTTTACACTAGTAATATCGATATACAAGGAGGATCGCTTATGCAACATTTCAAGAAATTGATGCTTCTTATCTTGTCTTTTCTTATTACTGCAATTCTTGTTTTTTATTTTTATTTCTATGTAAATGGACCTTCAATTCAAGCGCAATCAGCTATTTTAATAGATGCAAAATCAGGAGAAATTGTATATAAAAAAAATGAAGATACCCCTTTTCCTTCAGCTAGTTTATCAAAAATGATGACAGAGTATATTGTACTAGAACAAATACATAAAGGAACAATAAAATGGGATGATCATGTGAAAATAAGTAATCATTCTACTCAAACCGAAGGAAATAATATTGATATAACTACTAAAGATCAAATAACAGTTCTCGATTTATTTCATGCAATGGTTCTTGCATCTGACAATCGCGCGGCTGTATCTTTAGCAGAACATATTTCCAAAAACGAAAAAAACTTTACGCATTTAATGAATGAAAAAGCGGAACAATTGGGATTATCTAATAAAACTTATTTCGCCAATGCAACTGGCATAATGAATAAAGAAGAAAAATCTAAAATAACAGTCTTAGATGCCTCACAATTAGCCCAGCATTTAATAACAGATTATCCTATGATATTGGAAATCGCTCAATTAACCTCTTATCAATTCACTTTCAAAGATATACATGTTTTCAATACAAATAAAATGTTGTATTCACTTGATAGCAATGTGAAATTTAAAGGTGTCGATGGTTTACAAACTAGCTTTTCAAGTACCGCTGGATATAGTTTTGCGGGCACAGTAAAACAGGGAAACAAAAGATTTATTTCCATTGTAATAGAGGCAAATGGAGAAAATAGCGCATTTATCGAAACCAAAAAACTATTTACTTATGGTTCCGAGCCTGCTCATCTTCCATCTCTTCAATCCATTAAAGATTATGTGAAATCTTGGATATCTATGCTTCAGTTTGAAAATCTATTTTTACAAACACTAATAATTTTTCTTGTTATTGCTGTTTTACTATTAGTACATATACAAAAAAAAGATTCAGAGGATTTTTAATTTCAAAGCCTCTTTTACATAAAAAACCGACTTGCATTTTCAAAACAAGTCGGTTTATCTCTAGTTTTCTTTTTCTTTTTCTTTTTCATAATATAACTCATTTGCATATTTTCTATTTGTCCCCTTTAAGTATGCAAAAATAATTTGAGGTCTCTTTATCAATGCCCAATCACCGTGTTCATCAAATTTTCTACATGAAGTTGTCATATAAGCTTTCTTTATCGTAGTGAATTTTTTCCCACACGTCTTACCATGTTTTTTTAAACGCATCGCAAATTCTGCATCCTCAGCCATTAACAAACTTTCATTAAAACCACCAATTGCATTAAAGTCTTTCCTATAACACCAAAACATCCCAACTGATATGAACCCATATTTAAAAATGAGAGGAATAATTAAAAATAATCCCGATACTATAATTCCTAGTGAAATACGTTCAAACTTTCCTTTAACGCCCCCACCTATATATTTTCCAGTCATTAAATGCTTTTCTATTTCACTCAACATATTCTCACTCATCCAGCTATCTGCATCTATTGTAACAATGATTTCTCCTCTAGCTATTTTTGCACCAGCATTTCTTATTTTAGAAAGGTTTTTGTTTTCATCTTGTACAGTTATGCAATAATATGACTGTGCAATTTCTTCTGTTCGATCACTACAGCGATTTAGTACAACGATAACTTCAACCTGATCTTTATAAAGTTTTGATGCAGCCACAATGGAATCAAGACATCTAGCAATATACCTTTCTTCATTATGTGCGGGTATTATAATAGAAAACTTAATATCTTGTTCACTATCTCCCTGTGTAAAACAACTCCCTCTATCCATATCACATCTCTCCAGTACAAATTCCTTATATTAATTCATTCTCTTACTATAGAACAAATTTTTTATTCACATCGATTTATCAATGTGAATAAAAAACACCAAAATTCAAGATTTTCGCATAACGTCTCGGTGTTTTTGGCTTTATGACAACCATCATTATATAAAATCGTTCAATACAAAATTGGTATTCCTATTCTTGATAACTCAATCTCTGTATTATCTTTTAAAATAACTAACTTATCCTTATGTTGTCTCAACATATTTAGAATCTCTTTTTTACTATTTTTTTCAAAATCATTTGTCCACTTAAACATTTTCATAAACATTTCAAATGTAGGTGTATAGTTAGCCTTTTCTAAATTAAGTAACTGCAAAATAAATCTTTTTATTATTCTGGCTATCCTCTTAGCTACACTTACATCTAAAAATATAATTAATTCTGCACTTTGAAAGCTTTGTGATACCCATTGATGATGGGCACCTTCAACAATCCAAGCATCTGAATGTACAATAGTAGAAAGTTGTTCATCTCTTTCCTCAGGTGTATTTCTTACATCTCCATTTTTAGTCCTTCTCCAAACAATATTATCTAACTCATAATAAGAAATATTTAGTTGAGAAGACAATCCTCTTGCTAAGGTTGTTTTTCCACTTCCAACAGAACCAATGATATGAATTTTATTAGGTATAATACTTTTCAAGACAACCACCACTTTATAGATTTTTTACAAAATAGATTTCTCTGTTTACTCCATTAAACCTCTTCTAATTAAATTTGCTGAAACAGGCTGAAAATTCAACTCTCTTGCCCAAATAGATAATTGACCAATATGATGGATTTCATGTCAGGGCATCAATTAATTGTTTAAAATCGCTTCTTTCAAAATATTTAAGTTCAATCAATTTCTCTTACACCTCTACTTGAAAACACGTATTTTTAACTTTCTGCTCGATAATTCCTTCCTAACTCTTCTCCTATTGAAAAATAATGTCTAAAGTTATAAAATAACGGACTCCATTTTTGTGGATTAATATGATTTTCTCCTTTTATAATCTCTTCATGCGCGTGAACACGAATGACTTCCGCTTCAACAATTGCAAAGAAAGGATCATATTCAGGAATTCGAATTTCTTTTACCTTTACTTCAATTTGTAGTGGACATTCTTGAATACGCTTTGGCTTTACGAATTGTGAATCACATGGTGTAAAACCGGCTATTGTAAATTTATCTTTTTGATATGTAAATCCCATTTCTTGTTTATAAACCGGGATATTTTCCACCCCTGTATAAGGCGCAATTTTTTCTACTTGCTCCCACTGCAATGAAGAAGGTAAATTAATTACACACTCTCTATTTCTTTCAAGATTTTCAATTGATTTCCCTCCAAGTCCAACACCTAAAATAATATAGTTACCTAAAGCCCATGAAGAAGACATTGGACTTATATTTGTTGTTCCATCTTCATTTAATGTTGATAATAAATAAATTGGCATTCCGTAATATAAAATTTTTGGTTTAATTTCTTTACAGGAACCTTGTTGAAATGAGAAATCCATAAAATCACTCCTATTCTTATTTCTTCATTTACATTGTAAAACACAAATAATTCCATTATCATCGAAATATGGATGTAAAATAAGGAGTGATGCAAATGAATGTAAATGTAGCAAAAATAGCTTATCTTATTAGCGATACATCACGAGCAACAATTCTAGTTCAACTTTTGGATGGTCGTCCACATCCAGCTACTGAATTAGCAAATGCCGCAAAAATCCAACCACAAACAGCTAGTTTTCATCTTCAAAAACTATATGAAGCACAGATTATAGATGTTGAAAAACATGGTAGACACCGTTATTACAAAATAGCCAATCATGAAATAGCAGAATCATTAGAAAAAATACTATATCTAACTCCTCCAGAACCAATTCGATCCTTTAAGCAATCAAAGGAGTCTAAAGAAATTCAATATGCCAGAACTTGTTATGACCACTTAGCTGGAAAGTTAGGTGTTGAAATTACAAATTCGCTTTTAAATAACAACATATTAATTAAGGAAGATTTACAATTTAAAGTAACGAAAAAAGGACAAGAATTTTTCGTAAGTTTTGGTATTGATTTAGATTCGTTACATAAAAAAAGAAGGTTTTTTTCAAAGTGTTGCTTAGACTGGAGTGAACGGCAACATCATATAGCAGGATCCTTAGGAAATGCAATATTAGAAAGAATGATAGAACGCAAATGGATTACAAGAGCATTGGAAACGAGAGCTGTATATGTAACTCCTTTAGGCAAGCAACAAATATTTAGTACATTTCTTATAAAGTAAAGCTTCTATAAAAAAATCCATCCCCTCATATACAGAAGAAAACTCGCTTCCCTATATTACAAAGGTTACGAGTTTTACTTCTTACCAGTCATCATAAATGATAGAATCTAATATGATTATGGTAGCCGTGTTACTTGTTAGGGGGTGGAGCTGTCGTAGAATCCATGAAAATAATGAACTCTATTCAATACTATATGTAAGAGAATGAAAAGTGCTTGTACAATTGTAAAAATCATCAAAAACATATGTATTACTCATATATTAACTAATTAATATGAATTCCAATTTTATCTCATATAAGATCACTTTCAAAATTTAGAGAATGATATAAAAAGAGGCCATTTACAAAGTAAACAACCTCTTTTTAAACATAATAAGCTAGTTATTACCATTTAAAAGATTACGAAACTCTGCTGGAACTTCTGCAGCAGGAGTTGGTGGCACTTCAAGTACTGCAATTATCTCACAAAGAGATAGTGTGAGCGTTGCAACTGGAGGGCCTGCTATTGTTAGAGTAACAACATCACAATTTACCGATACAACAGTACCAGTAATTGTTGTTAATACACCTCTAAGTGCAATAACTACAGTTCTACCTCTTAATGCTCTTAGTGTCTGGAAGATACCAGTTGTGCAACAACAATCGCATTTTTCATTTCGATCTTTTTTGCACTCCTTAAATTCTTTCCAACAGTCATCATCATGATCATTCCAGCATTTAGAACGCCTTTTTGAATCACTACACTTAGAATATTTTTTTTCATACCAACCTTCACGACAACCCATAATTTCACCCCTTTATCCTTTTACTATAAATTATGTAAAAAGAAATAAAGTGATAGAGACAAACACATAGATACAAGAAAACAAACAACTGTCCTATATTTTGTTTAAAATAAAGACAATAAAAAAATGAGCTCTTTATAAAGAACTCATTTTTTATTATTATATTTGTTTAGCTTTTAATCCTTGAATATATGAAACAACCTCTGGATTTACTAAAGAAGATAAATCACCCAATTCCTTACCTAAATACGCCGCTTTAATTACTCGTCTCATCACTTTTGAATTGCGCGTTTTCGGCAAATCTTCTACAACGTGAATATCTTTTGGGCATAACGCCTTCCCAATATGTGAATTTACTAAATTCATCAATTCTTTTTTGAGTTCCGTTGTAAATATTGTTCCTTCCCGTAAAACAACGAAACAGTGACAAACCTCGCCTTTCACATCATCTGGTACACCTATTGCTGCTGCTTCGATTACATCATGGTGCTTTACAATAATCGATTCATATTCAGCTGGCCCAATACGCTTCCCAGCAATATTCAATGTATCATCAGAACGTCCTGTAATAATATATTGCTCTCCGTCATAGATTACCCAATCACCATGTACCCATTTGTTTTCAAAACGTGACCAATACGTATTGACGTAGCGCTCATCATCTTCCCAGAAACTTTTCGTCATTCCAACCCATGGTTTTTCTAAACATAATTCTCCAACTTCATCACGGATTGGACTACCTTGTTCATCTAATACAACCGCTGCCATTCCAGGTAAAGGTGCATTAAAACTAATCGGTGCAATTGGTTTAACTAGGACATTCCCAAATATTCCTCCAGAAATTTCTGTTCCACCTGAATAGTTACAAATTGGTACTTTCCCTTTTCCAACTGTTTCAAAAAGCCACATCCAAGGATCTGGATTCCAAGGTTCACCCGTTGATGCGAATACTTCTAAACTTTCTAGAGAATGTTTCTTTACATATTCATCACCTTTTGCCATCAATGCTCGAATTAATGTCGGTGAAATCCCAAGATGAGTAATTTGATATCGATCAACCGTTTCCCATAATTGATCTGCTTCTGGATAATCTGGAACACCTTCGTACATGACCATTGTTGCCCCATTAATAAGAGAGCCAAATAATAAAAACGGCCCCATCATCCAGCCCATATCAGTCACCCATAATACACGATCACCTTGCTTAATGTTCATACCAAACCCTGCATCAAATGCCGATTTCAGAGGAAACCCAGCGTGCGTGTGTACCGTTCCTTTCGGCTTGCCAGTCGTCCCAGATGTATAAATGAGCATAAGCGGGTCATCACTTTTCATTTCCTCAGCATGTGTAAATGGTTTTTCTTTTTCTAAAACACTCCATGAAACATCATAATTGTGAGGTATAAAATCATTTCCAGCATGACGAACAATAACAACCTTTTCAACAGATGGACAATGTTCGCACGCTTTATCGACCTCATCTTTTAAAGAAACAATTTTACCGCGACGTGAGAATCCATCGGCTGTAATAATCATTTTTGATCCTGCTGCTTGTACACGCGTCATAACTGCATCAGCTGCAAACCCAGAAAAAATCGGGGAAATAATCGCACCTATTTTCATTACTGCCAGCATGGCAACAACTGTCTCTGGAATCATTGGCATGTAAATTGTTACGCGATCACCTTTCTCAATACCCATATGTTTCAATCCATTGGCAACACGACTCACCCAACTATCAAGTTCTTCATATGTAAATGATTTTGTTGTGCCATCTTCGCCTTCGTACATGAGGGCAAGTTGTTGTTTTGTCTCTTCATCTGCAAGCCAACGAGATACCACAGATTCTACTACATTACATGTCCCATCTTTATACCACTGTGCAAACGGTGTACCGTTTGCTAAATCTAATACTTCTGTATACGGCTTCATCCATTGATAACCAACTGCACGTTCTGCTTCCCCCCAAAACCATGCAGTTTCTTCAATTGACTTATCATAAAATGCTTCATAATCTTCATAACCAAGCGATTTCATCCACCCGTATAAACGTGTTTTGTCTTTATATTCTTCTGTTGGAAACCAAACGGCTTGCTTCAATGTTTTCCCCTCCTCATTTTTCGAACAAGAAAGCCCTAAATAGGGCTTTTATACTGGATAAACTGGATGTTTTCGATCTGTAAACACTTGATATTTACTCATGTACATGTCAAAGCGTTTCTTTAACTCTTCACGTAAATCATTCGGATGAACAATACCATCAATTACCATTTCAGATGCTAGACGGTAAATATCAATATCTTGTTTATACTCTTCACGTTTTTCTGCAATAAAGCTCGCACGTTCTTCTTCTGGCAACGCTGCAATTTTGTTTGCATATACAGCATTAACGGCAGCTTCAGGTCCCATTACAGCAATAGAAGCCGTCGGCAAAGCAAGACAGCAATCAGGCTCGAAAGCTGGACCTGCCATTGCATATAGACCAGCACCATATGCTTTCCGAACAACGATTGAAATTTTCGGTACTGTCGCTTCACTCATTGCAGAAATCATTTTTGCACCGTGACGAATAATACCAGCTCTTTCAACTTTCGTTCCAATCATAAACCCAGGTACATCGGCAAGGAATAATAATGGAATATGATACGCATCACATAAATTAATAAACTTCGCTGCTTTATCGGCAGAATCGTGGAATAATACGCCACCTTTCATGCGTGGTTGGTTTGCAACAATACCAATAGGTTTCCCATCGATTCGTCCTAACCCTGTAATAAGTTCTTGTGCAAATAATTTTTTTACTTCAAAGAAAGAACCTTCATCGATAATACGATTAATAAGATCTTTCATATTAAAAGGTGCATTTTGATTTTCTGGGATGATTTGTTCTAACGTTTTTTCGAATTGCTTTGGTTCTTGAGGTGTTACCTTAGGAGCATTTTCTTGGTAATTACTTGGGAAGTAAGAAATATACTGTCTTGCCTGAGCAATTGCATCTTCTTCTGTCTTACATAAAACATCGCCGCATCCTGATACGGAACAATGCATACGAGCGCCGCCCATTTCCTCTAGTGTTACTTTTTCACCAATAACCATCTCAGCCATACGCGGAGAACCTAAATACATAGAAGCATTTCCCTCCACCATCATAACAACGTCACAGAAAGCTGGAATATAAGCACCGCCAGCTGCTGATGGACCAAATAGTAAACAAATTTGTGGCACCTTACCTGATAGCTTCACTTGGTTATAAAAAATGCGTCCTGCGCCGCGGCGGCCTGGGAACATTTCAACTTGGTCAGTAATACGTGCACCTGCAGAATCAACGAGATAGAAAAGTGGTACACGTAATTTTTCTGCTGTCTCCTGGATACGTAAAATCTTTTCAACAGTACGAGAACCCCAAGATCCTGCCTTAACTGTTGAATCATTTGCCATAACACATACAGTGCGGCCATGTATTTTCCCTGTTGCCGTTACAACACCATCCGCTGGTAAACCTGTTTGCTCACAATTTGCAAATAATGCATCTTCTACATACTCACCGTTATCAAATAGAAGAGCTAAACGATCTCGAACAAAGATTTTTCCTTTCGCTTTATTTTGCTCATGATATTTTGGTGCTCCGCCTTGTTTAATTGTTTCAACACGTTCTGCAAATGAATTCGATTGTTGTTTTTGTTCTAGCACAGTTACTCCCCCTTATACATCGGTTTACGTTTTTCCTTAAATGCTTGTAATCCTTCTAATCGATCTTTCGTATGAATTACGCCTTCATACGCTTGCTTTTCCATTTGTAATCCGGTATGCAAATCTACTTGTATACCATTTGAGATTGCTTGTTTTGCTAATCGAATAGCAATTGGGCCGTTACTAGCAATGCGTTCTGCTATTTCAATTGCTTTTTCTTCTAGTAAGTTAGCTGGTACAACGAACTCGACCATTCCATATTCCTTTGCTTCATGCGCTGAAATGCGTCTCGCCGTATAAATTAATTCCTTTGCCCTGCCGACACCAATTAATCTTGGCAGACGCTGCGTACCACCAGCTCCTGGGATAATAGCTAAAGATGTTTCAGTGAGTCCAAGGCTCGCTGTTTCTGCTGCAATTCTAAAATCACACGCTAAACTTAATTCGGTACCACCACCAAGTGCAATTCCATTTATTGCAGCAATAACAGGTTGTGATAATTGCTCAATCATATCCATTGTAGAACGAATCATCCCAACTGCATGACGTACTTGATCTTCATTCATATTGGCACGTTCTTTTAAATCTGCTCCAGCACAAAATGCTTTTTCACCATAGCCTGTTAAAATGACAACACGAACATTGGAATTCTCATTAATATGACTTAATGTAGATTGCAACTCTTCTAATAGTGCAAGAGATAATGAGTTTGCTTGTTGCTGGCGATTTAATGTTATTTTTACGATATGTGGTGTTACATACTCTACTGAAATGTTTTGTAATTGTAGCATTTGATCACCTACTTATTGTTTTATGTTGCAATGCTTTATACACATGACTTGGCAATTGAATATTTAGCTTGCTTTGAATAAATTGGCTAGCCCTTAATAATTTTTCTTCATTTATATTTGTTTGTACGCCCATTTTATGGAGCATATGTACTAAATCATCAGTCGCGATATTTCCTGATGCTCCTGGTGCATAAGGACAACCGCCAAGACCGCCACAAGAACTATCAAATGTTGTAATGCCGTACTCTAATGATTTAACAACATTCGCAAGCGCCATCCCGTACGTATTATGAAAATGCATTGCAAATTGAGAAGAATCATATTTTTTTAGTAAATGCTCTAACACACGCTCTACTTGCAATGGATTTGCTACACCAATCGTATCTCCAAGAGAAACTTCATAAATACCGTATGAAAAGAGTTGATTACATAGTTCATCTACAGCATCAATGCTCACGTCTCCTTCATAAGGACAACCAAAAACAGTAGAAACGTAACCTCTTACTCTTTTACCTGCGAACTGTGCTTGCTTTGTAATATCTTGCACGACAGATAATGCTTCTTTAATGGACTTATTGATATTGCTTTTATTATGTGACTCACTTGCTGATAAAAAAACATTCACCTCATCTACATTTTGCAAAAGAGCTCGTTCCAAACCATTTTGATTTGGAACAAGCGCAGCATATGTAACATCTGAATTCCGCTTTAACTCTGCGAATACATCACCCGCATCAGCTAAAGCAGGAATCCATTTTGGGTGAACGAAAGAGGAAACTTCAATATATGATAATCCAGCTTCTGAAAGTAATTGAATCCATTTCACTTTATCTTTTGTGCCAACAATTTGCTTTTCATTTTGCAAACCATCACGTGGTCCCACTTCTTTAATGACAGCAAAAGTAGGTAGCTTCAATACATTTCACCCCTTCTTCTCCCTATTCAATCTCTACTAATACATCTCCTTCATTTACAAAATCGCCCTCTTGCACATTAATTTTCATGACTGTGCCAGCTTCTTCTGAAACGATTGGAATTTCCATTTTCATAGATTCCAAAATGACGACATCCTGTTCTTCTTCTACTGTATCTCCTACTCCCACAACAATTTTCCAAACATTACCTGCCATCGATGCATACACTTTTGTCATCATTTTTTCCCCCTTTAATATTCATGAACCTTATTTTTTTACAAGTTGTTTTGTTACAAAACCTGTTGTATAAATACCACTTTGGAAGACTTCATCTTCTAGCACTTGGAGTAGCATGGATGTATTTGTCTTAATACCTGCTACTTTCAAGTTTTGAAGTGCATCCTGTAATTTTCGAATTGCTTCTTCACGCGTTTCACCATGAGCAATTACTTTTGCAATCATCGGATCATAAAACGGTGTAATTGTCACATTATTTTCTAAAAAGTGATCAATGCGCACTGTTTCTGGTAATGTTATATCCGTAATTTTCCCAGGTGATGGGAAGAATGTTTTTGGATCTTCCGCATAAATACGTGCTTCAATGGCATGACCACTAAGATTTATATCCTCCTGTGTAAAGGAGAGTTTTTCACCAGATGCAATAAGTAATTGTTGTTCTACAAGGTCTAGTCCAGTAATTTCTTCTGTAACAGGATGCTCCACTTGTAATCTTGTGTTCATTTCTAAGAAATAGAAGTTTTTCTTGTCATCTACAAGGAATTCAACAGTACCCGCATTCGTATAACCAAGAGCTTTTGCTGCTTGTATAGCAACTTCTCCCATTTCTTTACGTGTCTCTTCATCTAAAAATGGAGACGGTGCTTCTTCAATCACTTTTTGATTTCGACGCTGTACAGAGCACTCCCGTTCCCATAAATACACTGTATTTCCATGAGTATCAGCTAAAAGCTGAATTTCGATATGATGTGCGTCTGCAATATATCGTTCTAAGTACATTTCACCATTACCAAAGAAGTTTTGCGCACGCGTTTTATTACTTTCAAACGCCTTGGTGAGCGTTTGCTCAGTTTCCATCAACTGCATTCCAATGCCTCCGCCGCCCGCGGATGCCTTCAACATTAATGGATAACCAATTTGTTTTGCGATTTCAATTGCTTCTTCAGCAGTTTCAATATTTGTTGTAATGCCTGGTACAACTGGAACATTTGCCTCTTGCATTGCCAAACGTGATTCAATTTTGCTTCCCATTTTAGCAATAATTTCTTCAGAAGGACCGATAAATACAATCCCTTCTTCTTTACAGCGAATCGCGAAGGAAGGATTTTCTGACAATAATCCATATCCCGGATGAATCGCTTCCGCATTTGTTTTCTTAGCAATTTCAATTATCTTTTCAAGGTTTAAATAACTCTCTTGAACACGCGGGCCACCAACTAAATAAGCCTCATTTGCTAGTTTTACATGAAGTGCATTTTCATCTGCCTCGGAATAAATAGCAACGGTACGAATTCCAAGCTTTCGACAAGTTTTAATAATTCGAACTGCGATTTCCCCGCGATTAGCGATTAATATTTTTTGAAACATAGTGAGTCCTCCTTTTATCTACACCCTAAATGTCTTGCGATTACGAGACGTTGAATTTCAGAAGTTCCTTCACCAATTTCTAAAAGTTTTGCATCACGAATATGACGCTCAACTTCATATTCACGCATATAACCATATCCACCGTGAATTTGCACGGCTTGATTCGCAATACGACTTGCTGCTTCAGATGCAAATAACTTTGCCATAGCTGCTTCTTTACCGAAAGGTTTATCATGATCTTTTAACCAAGCTGCTTTATGTACTAAATTACGTGCCAATTCCACTTCAGTAGCCATATCTGCCAATTTAAATTGAATCGCTTGGAAATTAGAAATCGTTTTTCCGAATTGTTGGCGCTCTTTTGCATATTGAAGTGCACGCTCAAAAGCAGACTGTGCAATCCCTACAGCTAATGCTGCAATTGAAATACGCCCTCCATCAAGTGTATATAAGAATTGTTTAAATCCTTTATTTACATCACCAAGAATATTTTCTTTTGGCACACGAACGCTATCAAGTACGATTTCGCAAGTATTAGAAGCACGAACACCCATCTTATCGTATGGACTTGAAATCGTTAATCCTTCACTATTTGTTGGCACAATAAATGCAGAAATACGTTTTTTACCACTTTCTTCAACACCATTGACAGCGGTTACAATAATTGTATTTGCATACTCAGCATTTGTGATCCAACACTTCTCGCCACTAATCACATATTCATCGCCATCTAAAAATGCTTTTGTTTGTGTGCCACCTGCATCGGATCCAGCATTCGGTTCAGTTAAACCAAAAGCACCTAATGTTTTTCCGGATGCCATTGGTACTAAATACTTCTGCTTTTGTTCTTCTGTACCAAAGTAATAAATTGGAGAAGCACCTAATGAAATTGTTGCAGCATAACTTAAACCTGTACCGCCACAAGCACGGCCAATTTCTTCAACAGCTAACGCGTAAGATAGAGTATCACCGCCAGAACCTCCATACTCTTCTGGGAATGGGATTCCTAATAATCCTAGTTCGCCCATTTTTTGAAACGTTTCATATGGAAATTCAGCTGTTTTGTCATAGTACACAGCTTTTGGTGCGATTTCCTTTTCGGCAAAGTCACGTACCATTTCTTTAATCATTTGTTTTTCGCGAGTTAGAGTAAATTCCATTCCGCTACACACCCCTTATCGAATATTGAGTTTCGACAGCGTGCGAGTCTGTACTACAAACATTACTTTTTAAAAGACAAGAATAGTAGTTAGATAATTGTTATAATTCTGTCATAACTTAATTTTAAAACAGAATCTGTACTCATGCACAAAAAAATTCCTACATTGTTCTACAACAACATAGGAATAATTGTGTCGAATTATGCGATTTTTCTTTAATAATCTCTACCTTTACCTGAATCTGATATTTCCACTAACGCTTCTGGATACGGTTCAAAATATGTTTGTCGTAATAAATAATTTTCTTCGAATCGAATCGCCCATGATTTTAAGATTGTAAGCAAACTGCTAAGTGGAATTTTCTTTTCAGCATACTTGTGAAGCAATTCCAAAAAATGCTCTTTTTCTTGTCTCTTTAACTTCGTTTTAAAGTATCCAAAAATATGCTCACATACATTTATATTCGATGTATAGCGCGGTGTGCGCATTAACAATTCATGCAAAGTCTTCTCATAATTTTCAAAAACAACTTCAATCTTTTCCTTTTTCTGATTCGCGATAATACGCCCTAATTCTTTCTGTTTCACTTGATTATATGCCATAAATAAATATTTATAATCAGACTGAAAATGAATGAGATCTTTCAAGTCTCTATTTTGTTTTAATGTTTTAAAATTAGCGACTGTAAACAGCCGAGTAAAGAAGTGTTCGCGGATAATAAAATTCGACAATCTACCTTCTTCCTCTATTGCAATATGCGAAAATTTTTTTAATACAGCGCCACCAAACAAACCAGTACCCTTCTCTTTTACTGGTGATTTTTCATATCCTGTATAAATTTTCACATCTCTAGTTCCACAACTTGGAGAACGATTCTTTAAAATAAAACCATCAACATCTGGTAAAGAACTTAAAAATTGATCAGAAAAACTTTGCATTCTCTCTGTTATATCTTCTTTTGTTGAAGGTTGTACAAGTTTGTGAATTCCTCTATCTTCAACAACTCGAATCGTTTCACGAGGGATTCCTAATCCGATTTCTACTTCAGGGCATACTGGAATAAATGTAACAAACGGTTGTAAATTTCGAATTGTAATATCAGAAATCATTTCCCCATTATAACGACAAGCATCAAATTCTAGGCATTTACTTACAACAACTGTTGGTTTTGCAAATTGTCGCATTTTATTACCTCCGTGGGGTCAATCCGTATAATATAAATTGAATTGTATTTTCAATTTCTGCTTCATCATCCCAGTCTTCTTCAGGTAATAGTAAAAATCGAGTTAAAATTAACCCCATTATAGCTGATAAAGTAAATCGAATAACTGAAGGAGTTGGCATTTCAATAATTTGTCCTTGTTCCTGAAAATGTACAATTATTTTTTTAAAGCGAGAAAAAAGTTCTTTCTCTACTAATTGTTGTATTTCATTTTTTAATTCTGGTTGAAACGGTACTTCTTGTATTAAAATTTTTAACATCGGAAAATGTTTTCTAGCAAATTCAAATCGATTTTGAATTGCTTTTCTTAAAAATTTTTCATACGTTTCATACGTATTCTCCAGTATTTCTTTTGCAAAAGCTTGTACGAAAAATGGAGCAGCAAACTTTGTTAAAGTTGGCATGACAACCGCCAATAGTAAATCTTTTTTCGTCTTGTAGTAGCGGAAGATTGTTCCTTCCGCTACACCGGCACGCTTTGCAATCTCACTTGTTGAAGTGGATGCATATCCTTTTTGTCCAAACATATCAACCGCCGCTTCTAATATACGCATCTGTCGTTCATTACGCTTATCTGTATCTGCACCAGCGATTAACTCTTCCAACCAATCATTTTTCATTCATCATGCCCCTTTTTATAAAAATTATATTCTACGATGTTTCCTCAAAGCATATACATTCCCTATTGCAAATAATAGCGCAAAAAGAAGTAACACACCAAGATCGCTTGCAATTTCAGTAAATCCTTGATTACGAATCATCACTTGTTTCATCGCATCAGCACCATATGTGAGCGGGAATAACTTCCCAAGCATTTGTAGCCACTTATTCATTGATTCCATTGGGAACAATCCTGAAAAGAAAATTTGCGGCACAATGACAAGTGGGATAAACTGAATCATTTGAAATTCGTTATTGGCGTATGCCGATAAAAAAGTACCTAGTGTTAATGCTGTTAGTGACAGCATACACGTAATTAATAACGTAAGCCAAGGCGATCCTGCTACATATAAATCAAGAATATAAACAGAGAAACTTACAATAATAACGGATTGTATAAACGCAAAAATACCAAATCCAACTATATAACCAACAACAATTTCCCAGCGGCGAACTGGAGTAGATAGCAGTCTTTCCAACGTCCCACTTAAACGTTCTCGTACAAAGGAAACTCCTGATAAAATAAAGACAAAGAAGAATGTGAAAAAGCCAATTAATACCTGTCCTAGTCCATCAAAAATCGTAAAATCTGCGGAACCATGTAAAAAATCAATTTTTGGTTTCATACCAGGCATTTCATTTTTTTCTGTACCCTTTTGCAGTACTTGTAGTACGGCACGATTTTTTGAAGAATCACTACCTTCCAGTAATACATTTATTTTTCCATTTTCTAAAGTTATAATGGCATCTATCTGTTGATTTTCCAACTTAGAACGTGCGTCTTCTTTACTATACTCATAAATGGTAGCGTCTTGCTTTTTCATTGATTCCACTATAAGCGTTGGAATATCTACTAATGCAATATGAGGAGTGTAATCTTTTTGTGTAAACACAAGCGATAATAACCAAAGAAGTAACATAGGAGCTCCAAACATCATTGCAAGTGATCGTTTATCTCGTAGAAACTGGCGAATAATCCGAATAATTACACCACTGACTCTCATGATTCAACCGCTCCTTCCAATAGAAAGACATCTTCAATCCGTCCTGATGAAGTTCGATCTTTTAAATCATTTGGGGTTCCCGTTGCAATTAACTTCCCATCTCTAATTAATCCAAGACGTTCACAAAATTCAGCTTCGTCCATAATATGTGTTGTCACAATAATCGTTGTTCCTTGTTCTTTGAGCTCATAAAATTTCTCCCAAACAGATTTGCGAAGAACTGGATCAATTCCAACAGTTGGTTCATCTAAAATCAATAATTTAGGTTCATGTAGAAGTGCGATAGCAAGTGATAAACGCTTCTTCATTCCACCGGAAAAATGCTGTACTTGTTTTTTAGCATGCTGTGATAATTGAACTAATGTAAATACTTCTTCTATTCTCTCTTTCTTACTCTTTCCTTTTAATCCATACATCGTCGCAATAAAATCTGCATTTTCATAAGCTGATAACTCTTCATACAGGGCATCAGCTTGTGCCATATACCCAATATGCTTCATCTCATTTAAATTAGGCATTTTCGTTCCTAGAGCTGTTACATCACCAGTCGTTGATTCACTAATACCAGCAATCATTTTGATAAGTGTCGTTTTTCCAGAACCCGAGGGACCTACTAAACCAAAAATCTCTTTGTCTGATACAGATAGTGAAATATTGTGTAATACTTCTTTTTTACCAAAACTTTTTGATACATCTTGCAAAATCACAGAAGGTTGCTGCAATAAAATCTCCTCCCTTTTAAAATGAGTGAGTACTCACTTTAATTCTACTCTTGAAGTATTATATGTCAAACTTTATTTATAAGTATTATTTTTTGCTTATTTCCAACAACTAACTTCGGCATACAACAATGAAACAGAGTCGACGATAGAATGAATTTCTCATTGCCGACTCTGTTTCATTTTAAACATTATTTATAAGCTATGTTTCTAAATTTAAATACTTTCTAATCCTAGCAAGATCAAAAGAATACTCAATTACTAATTGCTGTATAGGCAAAATGACTTTTTCAGGATACAAGTGCGCATATTTCAATGTTTCTGTATACTTTTCTAATCTTTTTTCTAAATACTTTACAATTTGTTCAGGGTGATTCACCAATAAACACTGACTATAATAATGAATTTGTTCTTCAATTGCTGTGTATTCCTCAATTTCAAATTCTTTATGCATGTGTACACTCCTTTATAAAAAGTTTTTTATATGCACAAACCATAAACATTCTAATTCAATTAAAAACTGAGTATTTTAATTATTTACACTATATCAAAGAAAGAACGTCAAAATTTGTTATTTTATGTAGTGTAGAACAAATTTAACAAAATTGTAATGGATACTTGTACTTAAAAACACCTATTTTTCCTATAAAGTGAACCTTTAATCAGTGGGGATTTTCTTCATCCCCCACTGATTATTAGCCCTTACCAATCGGGCTTTTACGGGCAGTTGATCCCCCACCTCTCTTCCCCATTTCTCTCTGAATCTTGAGGTGGGGGTCTTACTACCCGTTAATGCGTGATAAACAGTTCCTTTTACTAATATATTTGGGTTTTTATTTTCTATCAAAATAGTTGCATTAGATAAATAAAAAAGTCGTGCAGCTTAATTTAATTGCACGACTACAATTTCTAGTCTGTTAAAAATCCTTATAAAAGTTCTATTAAATATATTTTTAGCACTTCTTATTAATTATGTTATTCATCTTTCAGCAAATGTTTTATTTTGTATTTTTTCAATACGGTATGTGAAATTACTAACTTTACACTTCCTTCCTCCTTAACTACAATTACAGATATCAACTGCATTGTCGCTCTGTAAAGTTTTCTTTATTTTATCTATACCGCAGCAACACATATTGCTTTAAAAGATAGTTTGATTAGAAATCACTCTTTAAATCTTGATTCAGTGCATATTAAAATCCATTATTTTGAATAAAGATTGATCAATCCAATAGCTTCCTTCTAGTTTAGGAACTACTTTTTATAAAAAAGTTTGATTATTTTGATGTTCCTTGTTCAACTAACAGAATCCTAAGTTGAAGTGAACATATTCACAATGTTACATTTCCATTGTGGAATGATAACAACCTCATTTAATTTTAGACCTTATAAACATATAACCCCATCCTAAAAGTAGGACAGGGTTAACATAAGGTTTTTTATTTTTTAATAAAAAACACTTCACCTAACTTAAAACTTGCCAATAAATTCGTTTAGTACTAGGTTACTTCGTCATGAAGTTACTTCTGCACTATCTGGATAAAGTTGCCGCATGTATCGTCGAAGACAGCTATTGTGACTTCGCCCATTTTTGTCGGCTCCATAGTAAACTTCACGCCTTTTTCCAATAATCGTTCGTACTCTTTATTAATATCTGTAACGCCAAACATTGTTGCTGGGATGCCTTCAGCAAATATTTTCTTTTGATACTCTTTTGCGGCAGGATGTTCATTCGGTTCGAGTAAAAGCTCAGTACCGCCCTGATCATCAGGAGAAACAAGCGTTATCCACCTAAATTTTCCTACGGGAACGTCCTCCTTTTTTACAAACCCTAGCTTTTTTGAATAAAACTCCAGTGCCTTGTCTTGATCTTGTACAAATATACTAGTAACAACGATTTTCATATTATTTTTGCCTCCTTTTTTATTTGTGACGCATGTACTGTACTAACAGTCTGGTTTTCCGCAAAAACAACCCACATATTCGTCAGCAAGTCCTGTTACGATATTATAAAATTACTCTATCCATCCTTTCAGTAAGTTTTTAAGTGGTTCGTTGTTAAACATAAGTACTCGATATTTTCCCTTTCGCATTGATTCTACGAGCCCCGCATCTTCCAATGTAGTAAGATGTTTAGCAATCGCCTGTCGCGAAATGGAAAGGTCGTGCTTCATAATAAGACGTGCCGTAAGTTCATACAACGTCAGCTCGTTACGTTCGGATAGTTCGTCTAATATAAGCCGCCGAGTCGAGTCGCCAAGTGCTTTGAATATAGCGTCTTTGTCCCAATTCATATATCAAGTATAAGCAACTATATGGTTGCCGTCAACAATAAGCAACTGTAAAGTTACATGATAAAGGAACCGTATTATGCAATCTTAACAAGTTAAAGTCACATAATTGTAATTTGGAACCATTACAGAAATATAAACTGATTTTCAACAAAAAACTGCCCAAGAACCTCCTTAGGCAGTTCAGCTCATTCTTATTTATGCTAAAGATTTCGTTTCTCTCATTACATCAACAAAGAATCCCCAGTTATTGATAACTGATGAAATACTAATGTGCTCATCTGGTGTATGAACGTTGAAAATATCTGGTCCAAATGAAATCGCATCTAATTCAGGCATTTTTTGAACAAATACACTACATTCAATACCAGCATGTACCGCAAAGATTTCAACGTCTTTATTGTATTTTTCTTTATGCACGTTTTCAAATAATTCACGAATTGGTGACTTCGGATTGTACGGCCATTCTGGGTACTCTGATTCCTTCTCGAACTTTGCTCCAACCAATTCTGCAATATGCTTAATCTCATTTGTAATGTGCTGTTTTAAACTACTTACAGAACTTCTTACTTCATTTCGTAATTTAATTTCATTATGTAATGTTTCAATAACACCTAAATTTGTTGAACTTTCTACAAGTCCTTTAATATCCATACTCATGCTTTGAATACCGTTTGGAATTAGGAATAAAGAAGAAATAAGCTGACTTTGTGTTGTTCTAGCAAATACTTTTTCTACTTTTTCTTCTAATTTTGTAAGAGAAACATGTACATCAGGATCTACAGCACGTAGCTCTTCTTGGAAAATACGTGTCCATTCTTCTACTTTCTCTTCTACCTTTTCTACGTCATTTACAGATAATAAAATTGTTGCAACACTTTCACGTGGAATCGCATTTGTTTTTAATCCACCATGAATGTCACTTATGTTAAATGAAATCTCATTTGATAAATCATGAAGAACGCGCCCTAACACTTTATTCGCATTTCCTCGTTGTTTATCAATTTCCATACCGGAATGACCGCCTTTTAGTCCTCCAACATATAAACGGTATGCTTCTAATTCAGCAGGTGCTTCTTCCCAATCAACAGAAATTGTTTCAACTGCTTTCGCTCCGCCTGCACTGCTCACTAATAATTTATGATCTTCTTCAGAATCGATATTAATAAATATTTTCCCATCAAAGTGCTTTGCATCAACAGCAAAGGCTCCACCCATCGTCGTTTCTTCTTCTGTTGTAATCACAACCTCAAGAGCTGGATGCGGAATATCAGCCGAATCTAATAGTGCTAATGCATAAGCAACCGCAATACCATTATCTGCACCTAAAGTCGTTTGATTTGCATACAGCATGTCCCCAACGATTCGTAGCTCAATTGCATCCTTTTCAAAATCATGAACAGTTGCTTGGTTTTTTTCACAAACCATATCCATATGACCTTGGATAATAATTGCTGGGACATTTTCATAACCGTCAGTTGCTGGCTTTTTAATAATTACGTTTAAAGCTTCATCTTGTACAACTTCTAAATTACGATCTTTTGCAAATTTCACTAGGAAATCACTAATTTCTTTTTCATTACCAGATCCTCTTGGAATCTTTGAAATTTCTGCAAAGTGGTAAAATACCGGGTGCTTTGTTAATTGTTCTAAATTAGAATACATTGTGAAGCTCCTCTCTTAAATACATCTTTGAATTTTAAATCATTCTATTCGTTATCATTATACCACGCTTCATCATGTTACTTTTTATTAAAGATGTAGAGCTATCGCTCCTACTAATCAAGACTCTCCTATACCAATTCAACAGAATAAGGAGAATGATTATGTATTTTACAGAAAACCTCTCATTACCAATTTACGCCCGAATGGAACTTACAAAAAAGCTGCTTCATCAGCAGCTTTCTTCCTAACTATTATATTTTCTCTAATTCACTACCAAGAAACTTCGCAATCTCTAGCATACCGTATTTTCCAACAACTGCTTCCGCGTCAGCATTGTAGTTTGTGTTTGTATTAATGTCATAAGTGAAAATTTCACCATCGGCATTTCGAATAAACTCAATGCCAGCAATTGCGATATCATTTGCAGCCAAAACGGCCTCATATTTTTGAATAATTGGGTCATCAAAGCCCTCAATAATTTGAAACTTCGGTTTTTCCGGGACTTTCTCTCCAACAGGACAGAACAAATCACCAATTTGGCAAGCATCAGCTGGGCATAATTCAAAGCCTTTTGATGTATCGACTTGAACTGCATATACAAATTTCCCACCTACAAACTCACAACGTGTAATGTAAGGCTCAGGAGATTGAATGTATTCTTGAATTAATGTAATACCATCTACTGGCTCTTCAAATGCTGCACTTTCTACGTATTCTTGTAAAGAAACAACAGACTGAAACAGTTGAACGCCTAATCCTTTTCCAGCACGGTTATGCTTCGTAATAAATGGACGTCCTTCAAATTGCGCTGCCGCTTCTATAATATGATCCTTACCAACAGCTGCAATTGTCTTAGGTGTCCGGATTCCTTGTGCATTCAGTGCCATATATTGCCCGACTTTACTTACTTCAAGCTGCAATGCTCTGCTTCCATTGAATATTTTTCGATTATACCTCTCTAACCAAGCAAGGGCAGCACCCGTAAACTCTGGTGCAAAGCGGTGATTTCTTGTATGAGAAGAAGCACTCATACGGTTATAAAATATGCCCTGCGGCGGAACAGACGAAAGATCCACATTCCCTTTGTCTAAATGCCATTCTTCATAAGGAAGACCGAGTTCTTCCAATCTTCTCGTTAGATGTCTTGTCCATTCTGCGTTTTCATGAATAACGTAAATCTTTTTCAAGGGAATACCTTCTTTCTAAAATGTGATTGTATTCATTATACTATTTTTAGTAATCTGCAAAATACTAATTTTAAGACAACTTAATCTTAATACAAAAAAGCGAAAAACAATACAAAGCGCCTTTCGTTTTTTACTAGATAACAAAGTCCATCAGATCAAAGCTCCTTTATGTACTTCGTAAGTTACTAGATTTTGAGGAATTCGGAGCAGG
This sequence comes from Bacillus pfraonensis, assembly GCF_050768835.1. NCBI lineage: Bacteria > Bacillati > Bacillota > Bacilli > Caryophanales > Bacillaceae > Bacillus > Bacillus pfraonensis. The sequence goes on from NZ_JAHCDO010000029.1 coordinate 49,944, forward strand.
AATGAAAAAGAAATAAAAAAAGAAAATGCTTTTATACATTTTCTTTTAATTTTTTCCCTTGCATATATTTTGATGCATCATGATTCATGAGCTTTTCTAGTCGATTAATATTTTCTGTTAATGCACCTTTCACAAGAGAGAAATCTGTATTCGATGCTTCTTTTTTTTCTTTAAAAAAAGCAAGTTTTTGTTGTTTCATTTCTTGCATTTTTTCCTCCCCCTTTATAAAAAAGATACAATCTTTCTCTCTTCATTATATCTCAAATATAAATCAGACGTTATCCTTTTCTTTTTAATTCTTCTTCTAACTCTTCTACTTGTTGCATTGTATCTCCTTTTATTAAAGAGAAATCTGTTGTATCCTCTGTTTCTTCTTTGAAAAATTCATTGCTATATTCTTTTTCCACTACAATCACCTCTACCTGCTAGTGTTGGGATGATTGTCCAAATTTATTCAATTATGTTTCATTTTCACGAACTTTGTCCATATTTATGTATGAAAGAAAGGACAGAAACTTTTGCTTCTGTCCTATTTACTAAAATAACTATGCTGAATCGTTAAATTATATACATTTTCAAAATCTCGATCTTGAAGATTGTTCTTTTGACCATCAATAACAATACAAACATCTTTTACTATTTTCGCTGGTATGATACCGACATTTTCTACTTGAACAGCTTTTTGTTCATTTAATTGCGCTATATGTTCTAAAGGTACTGTGATACTAAACTGAGAGCGAATGCCACGGAAATTTGTATTTAATTCATCAGCTGTCACAAAGACAACGATTTTTGCTCCAATTTTTTCAGCATACGTATCAAGAAATACATTTAAACTTTGTGCATACTCAGCCTCTGCTCTCCACTCCATCGTACCAAATGCTGTGGGGTTTACATTTTGAATGATTGTCGTATAAATCTCTCCCCTTGCTTTTGAAGCGATTAATGATCGTTTAATGGACTGAACAGTCTTTCCGATATCACTAAACTTCGCTCCCCATATCTCCGAAATATTTGGAGTTAAAATAAAGGCAATATCGACAAATATAACCATCGCAACGAACATTAAAATGTTTTTCCAGAGGGTTAAATCAATTCCTTTCACCATGAAATAAATTGTGACTGAAGTAATAAACACACCATACCATGTTTTTCGAATAAGCTGCTTTTTTTCTTCATACACCTCTTCATTTTTCCAATAAAAGAAGATAAGAAATAAAAAAACTAGTACAAGAAAAAACAAACCAATTCGAATGTTAGAGACTGTCAATCACATCACCCTCCATTCAAAAACTTCTCACGATATCATTACATGCTCAACTTTCTCTCATTATGACAAAAGACATGGACAACCTTCTAAAGTAAGCAGCGCCGCATATACTAAAAAGAAATCCACGTCTTTTATAATGAATCTACATTGTATATGCAGACAAGCCTGCATTTCAAATTCCCAAAAATATTTTTTACAAAGATATATGTTTTGGAATTACACCTTCAGGTACTTCTCCATCCATGCTTAAATAATAATGACGAATAGGTTGTAAATTTTCATCTAATTCATACACAAGAGGGATACTCGTTGGAATATTTAATGATACTACCCCATCGTTCGATAAATTATCTAAATATTTTACAAGCGAACGAATTGTATTCCCATGCGATGAAATGATTACTTTTTGACTGGATTTTAATGTTGGTGCGATTTCCTTATGCCAAAAATCCAACACTCTTTTTTCTGTGTCTTCTAGACATTCTGTAAGGGGAAATTCTTCTTTTTTAAGCAGCTTATACATTGGGTCAGCAATTTCATACCTTGGATCATCTTCAGTAAGAGCCGGCGGTCTCACATCCGTACTTCGTCTCCATATATGAACTTGTTCATCTCCATATTTCTTTGCTGTCTCATCTTTATTTAATCCTTGCAACGCACCGTAATGTCTCTCATTTAACTTCCATGATTTATGTACGGGAACCCAAGCCAGATCCATTTCATGCAGAATAATCCAAAGTGTTCGAATTGCCCGTTTTAAAACAGAACTATACGCAACATCAAATATATATCCATTGTTTTTTAATATTGCACCTGCTTCTCGTGCTTCGTTTAATCCATTTTCTGATAAATCTACATCTGTCCATCCCGTAAATCTGTTTTCAAGATTCCATAAACTTTGTCCGTGACGAATAAGTACAAGTTTTATCATCATAATTCCCCTTTCGGAAATAACAATTTAAATTTTACAATACGTACACGTCATAAAGTATCTAGTAATGTTTATTTTTTATCCATGTATTCTATGATTCCCTCATAGTTGCCAAAATACATAGATAAAACCAATTCTTTTTCAAACTTTAAAAACAGAGGAATGAATCATTTCCTTATTTTTGATCAACGAGTTGTTCACGTTTGGAGAGCCATGCATCAAAGCCGAAACGACTATTTGCTAGTTCTGTCATCACTTGATGCCAATGTTCTTCACACGTTTCACCAAATTTTGAAAAAATACTTCCCATTTGTTTTCTTTGCACGTCGCTTAGTTTTCTCTCTAGCTCTGCTCCTTCTTTCGTGAGGACAAGTTGTTTCACACGACGATCATGTTCTGCTTCATTACTTTCGATAAGCCCCTTTTCAAGAAGCTGACGAAGTGGTCCGTGAAGAGCTTGTTTACTTATTTCTAACAGAGATAACAATTCATTTATACTGAGCCCTGGAAAGCGAGCAATAAAAAATAAAATTCGGTGATGTACGCGCTGTATACCATATTCTTTTATAATTTCATCTGGTTTTTCTGTAAATGTTTTATATGCAAAATAAAACAATGCAAGCGCCTGATTCATTTGTTCTTCTTTATGTTGTGTCATCTACTTTCCCCCTATATGTAAATTATACCACAATTTATCTTGGGAATATTAGATCGTCTATTCAACTTAAAAAGGAGAATCATTTAATGAAACAACTTAGGGATTGAACCCATCTTTGATGTATCAACAACGCACCTTCTTTCATGCTGCCGTAATTTCAATATACTTTTGTTTAACTTTCTTCTTTTCGCAAATTGAACTACCTTTCACATCACTTACCTTCAATTTTAGAATGCTCTATGCCAAATTCTCGATATTCCATGTGCTTAAACTTTTCTTTTTTACTTGATTGCTTTGCTTTTTCCATTCACCTAATTAACCTTTTCATACTTTCATTCCACACATGTCCTTTTATTAAAATAAAAAGAGCACTATCCATAGTTCATACCACTCTAATGATTTGGCGTCTTCTAATTTTCTACCCGGACTATATTCGTTGCGATAGGTAAGACTTTGAAGTTATCTCCATCTTTTCCCCCGCTTAGCACTGTACGTGCGACTTTCATCGCATACAGCGCCCCATCTTATCCTTTTATACTAAAGCAACTAGATTACAAACAATGTTGTACTCACCAACGTATT